>CAZXTO010000306.1:0-4418 GCA_964643675.1 uncultured Planctomycetales bacterium | reverse complement strand
GTTCCGGCTCGAGTCCCGGAACACCTGGACCCTGGTGCTGGCTCGCGGCCCCGCCGAGCAACGCCCGGCCGCCGCCGCGGCCCTCGGCCGGCACGGCGGCGAGCTCGCCCTGCACCCGCTGGCGCACGTCCTGAGCGCCTACGACAAGCGCGCTCCCCGCCGCTACCCCTTCGCCGGCAAGGAGATCCGCCTCACCCGCGCGCGCCGCAAGCCGGAGCCGCCCAGCGCCCACCGATCGGGCCTCGAGCAGGAGCTGCTGGACCGCTCCTCCAGCTTCGAGGTGGCGCCGCTGGACGAGGCCACCACCCTCGCGATCCTCGGCGCGATGGCCCGGCTGAGCCCGGAGGGGCCCCGGGAGGGCTCTCCGGCACAATGGGTGGACTGGTACCAGGAAAACCTGCGACCAGGCTCCCCTTGAGCCCTAAGCCGAACATGCTCCTCCTGCTCCTCCCCCTGTTCCTCCCGGCCCAGCACCCCGTGGCGGTGCTGCGCTCCGGCGACCGGGTCCCCTGCACGGAGGCGACGCAGGTCGGCGACTTCCTGATCGCCACGCCCTACGGCAAGCTCGCCGGCGCCGCCGACCCGGTGGTCGAGATCCTCGACCCCGACTCCGAGCTGCGCATGCTCGACGCCGTCCGCGCCAACGACTTCCCGGCCTGGGTGGGCCGCGTGGCCGCCCGCGGCATGATCGGCCCGCTGGTGGAGTCGCTCGAGCAGGAGCAGCTCTCGGCCGAGCATCGCGACCTCGTGCTGCAGGCCCTGGAGAGCTGGGGCCAGCGCATCGATCCGCTGCCCGCCAAGCTGCGCGGCGGCGACCGCGTCGACTGGATCTGGGAGCAGCTCGATGGCGCGGAGCTGGCTCAGGGCGCCCTGCTGACCGGCCGACTGCTGGCCGAGATCCCGGCCGGCAACGCCCCGGTCAAGCTGCGCGTAGGCCTGGCCGACCTCCGCCGGGCGCTGCGCGGCAAGGACCCGGTGCTGCGCCGCGCCGCCGCCAAGGTGGGCGCGCACCAATTCGAGACCGACCTGCTGCGGCCGCTGGCGGCGGTCAGCCTGGAGGAGCCGGAGCCGCTGGTCCACCTGGCCGCCTCCCAGGCCATGCTCGGCATCGACGAGGACCGCGCCCTGGGCCGCTGGACCCTGGCCCTGCTGCGCGAGAGCGACCGCGAGCAACGCGCCCGCGCGGCCGACAACCTGGGCCGATCGAACAATCCCAAGGCAGTGCAGCCGCTGATGATGGCGGTGGCCTCGGCCAACCGCGCCCCGGGCCGCTTCGTCTTCTTCGGCCGCCAGATCTCGATGGTCACCGACTTCGACGTCGAGGTGGCCTCGGCCGCCGCCATCGCCGACCCGGTCACCACCGTGCTCACCGAGGGCCAGGTGCTCGAGGTGCGGCTGATCTCGACCTTCGTCAGCCGCTCGGCCATGAGCGGCCTGCGGCGCCTGACCGGCGCCAACCCCGGCCCCAAGGAAGCGGACTGGCTGCGCTGGTACGAGCAGCGCCGGGCCGCGGAAAGCTGATCGGATACTGGCCGAAGCGGGGGGGCCGCCCGAGAATGGCGCTCCATGACCTCCCTGGGTCCCCCCGCCATCCTCGTCCTGGAAGACGGCTCGGTCCACCACGGCCGTTCCGTCGGCGCCGCCGGCGAGCGCTGTTGTGAGCTGGTCTTCAACACCGCCATGAGCGGCTACCAGGAGATCCTGACCGACCCCTCCTACCGAGGCCAGGGGGTCGTCATGACCTACCCCCAGATCGGCAACTCCGGCACCGTGGCCGAGGACGACGAGTCCGGGCGCTGCTGGGCCGAAGCCCTGGTCGTGCGTCAGATGTCGCTGGTCGCCTCCAACTGGCGCAGCGAGATGCCGCTGCCGGACTACCTGAGCCGGCACGGGGTGCCGGCGATCGAGGAGGTCGACACCCGGGATCTGACCCTGCGCTTGCGCGAGCAAGGCGCCCTGCGAGCGGTGATCAGCACCGAGTGCTTCGACGAAGCGGCCCTGCTCGAGAAGGTGAAGGCGCACCCCTCCACCGAAGGCCGCGACCTGGCGCGCGAGGTCAGCTGCGCCGCCCCCTACCGCTGGGACGAAGCCCTGCCGACCGAGTTCCTGTCGCCGGGGCTGGAGCAGGCGCCGCCCGAGGCCTTGCCGCTCACGGTGCTCGACTTCGGGGTCAAGCGGAACATCCTGCGCTGCCTGGTCAGCGCCGGCTTCGAACCGCAGGTGTTGCCGGCCGACGCCAGCGCGGAGCAGATCCTGGCCACCCGGCCGGCCGGAGTCTTCCTGTCGAACGGCCCCGGCGACCCGGCCGCGGTCGAGTACGCCCACGCCAACCTGCGCCAGGTCGCGCAGGCCGGCGTACCGGTGCTGGGCATCTGCCTGGGCCACCAGATCCTCGCCCACGTGTTCGGCGCCCGCACCCACAAGATGAAGTTCGGGCACCACGGCGCCAACCACCCGGTGATCGAACTCGAGACCGGGCGCATCGACATCACCAGCCAGAACCACAGCTACGCCGTCGACCCAGACTCCCTGGCCGGCACCGGGCTGGAAGTGACCCACCGCAACGGCAACGACCAGAGCGTGGAGGGCATGCGCCACACCGAGCTGCCGGTGTTCTCGGTCCAGTACCACCCGGAGGCGGCGCCCGGTCCGCACGACGCCGCCCATCTGTTCGGGCGGTTCCGCGAGCTGGTGTCGCGGGTGAAGAGCTGAGCTGGGGGCCCTCCCCCGCCCCCGTCATCCCAATTCGCGATCGATCTCGACGATCAGGTCGAGGCAGATGGTCTTCATCCCCTCCAATTGCTCGTTCAATTTGGAGAACTCGAGGATCGCCAGGTGGAAGCCGTTCTTGATCCTGGGGTCCTCCCGGAAGGGGTCGAAGGAGTCCGGCGAGAGGGCGTCCGCCTCCCCCATGTAGGCCCGCAGCATCGGGCCCAGGTCGAGCTGCTCGTAGAGCGGTTTGTAGAGCAGCTCCTCGGCATCGAAGCGGAGGTGGTCCTCCTCCGCCTTGTTCTCCTGGTAGGCGGCCTCCAATCGGAACAAGAAGGACTTGATCCGGTCGTTGGTGATGAGGGACAACCTGCCGGAGGAGACCAGCTCCTCGACGGTGAAGTTCACCTGGACGAATCGGTCCCACTCATAGATGTTGACGCAACGCCGGTTGAAGTCGTTGACGTCGGCGATCGAAGCCCCGTCCAGCTGCTCGACGATGACCCCCGCGTCCTCGAGCAGCCCGGACCTGGCCTCGAGGAAGCGGTCGATCCTGGCGACGTTGTCGACGAGGTCGACGCGGATGTTGGCGAGGTAGCTCCGCTCCAGCTCGCGAGCCTTGCGGAGGTCGTTGGCGTTGTTGATCTGCAGCGCGATGAGGATGCCGACCACCACCAGGGCGACCTCACCGAGGGCGTACAGGCTGTA
Source organism: uncultured Planctomycetales bacterium (assembly GCA_964643675.1). Classification (GTDB taxonomy): domain Bacteria; phylum Planctomycetota; class UBA1135; order UBA1135; family UBA1135; genus J029. Next base: position 1,001 of record CAZXTO010000306.1, on the reverse strand, counting down.
GTTGGCGAAGCGCTTGCGCGTCAGCAGATCACGCCGGATCGCCCGGAAGAACTTGAACATGAGTGCGCGATCCAGGGTTGGGGACGCTGTGCCTCGCGTTGAGCCGAAGCTACGCCGGCGGGCGCCGCGAGGCAATCGCAGGCTGCGGGCCGCCCCCTGGGCTCACAACACCCGGCGGGTCGAGAACAGGTCGGCGTCCTCGGCGGTGCCCTCCACCGCCAGGCTCGCCGCCATGCGCCCGGCTTCGGCGGCGAGGCCGAAGCCATGGCCGGTGAAGCCCAGACAGAGCAGCACGCCGGCGCGGCTCGGGTGCGGCCCGACGAAGGGCAGGCCGTCGCTCGAGAAGCCCATGGTGCCTGCCCAGCGGGCGTCGGGCTTGACCCCCTCGAGCTGCGGGTAGAGCGAGCGCGCGAATTGCTCGAGCCGCTCCTGCACGTCGGGATTCGGCAGCTCCTCGTAGCCGGTCTCGGCCTGCACCGCGGTCTGGCGGAAGCCGCCGAAGGTGAAGCGGCCGGCGCGGTCCTGGCGGAAGTACTCGAAGCCGTGGTTGCGGTAGACCACCGGAGCCAGCACCCGCGGCTGCACCGGCGGGAAGCTCAGCATCTGGCCGCGGAAGGGCGCGACCAGGCTCCCGAGGCTGGGGTCGAGCAAGGGAGCGTAGGCGTTCAGCGCCATCACGACGCAGGCGGCGCTGACCGCGCCGGCGGCGGTCTCGACCACCACCCCGCCGCTCTCGCCGGAGCGAATGGCGGTCGCCGGGCTGTGCTCGAAGAGCTGGGCGCCGCGCGCGGCGCAGGCGGCGGCCACCCCGCGCACGTAGGCCGCCGGCTGGGATCCGCCGCCGGCGTCGTCCCACAGCGAACCCCACTCGTTGGCGGTGCCGAGCCGGCGCGAGGTCTCGGCGGCGTCGAGGTACTCGACCGAGAAGCCGTGGGCGCGCAGGGCCTCGGCGCTCGCGCGGCAGGCGGCGTCCTCCTGGGCGCTGGCGGAGGCGACCGTGA
>CAZXTO010000305.1:0-4456 GCA_964643675.1 uncultured Planctomycetales bacterium | reverse complement strand
CGGGGAGTGGCCCGTTAAGCTATGCCACCGGATTGCCATGATGATCCTCTCGAGCCTGCTCCTGTGCCTGCCGGCGGCCGCGCTGCCGGCGGTTCCCGCCCCCCAGGGCCCCTCCGTCAAGCAACTGTTCGACGCCGAACTCGGGCCCATGCGCGGCCTGCAGGCACCGGACGGCTCCTACGGCGGCCGGATCGACACCGCCTACGTGATCACGGCGATGGCCCTGTCCCCGCGCGCCTACCGCGAGGAGGACGGCCCCTTCATGCGCGACGCGGTCGGCTGGCTGATCGAACGCAGCAGCGGCGAGGGGGACCTGGAGGCCGACCTGGCCACGGCCTTCGCCCTGCAGTGCGTGGACGCGGCCCGCTACCAGCAGCGCATCGCCTCCCTGGCCGGCCGCGCCGGGGTCGCCGCCGAGCGGATCCAGCAACTCGCCGCCACCGGCAGCTGGGACGGGGAGGCCGCGGAGGGCCTGCCGCTCCCCGGCCCGCAGGACGCCGCCGCCCTGCTCAGCGGAATCCCGGAGCAGGCCGGCCTCAGCCTCCGCGCCGAGACCGCCGCCCGCGCGGGGGTCGCCCTGCGTCGCAGCCAGGCCGCCCGCCAGGGCTCGCCCGAAGCCGCCGCCGCCTACGAGAGCGGGGTGGACTTCCTGCTCGGCGCGCGCGGCGCCAGCGGCCTGTGGGAGGTCTACGGCGCGCCCGAACCCGGCATCTCGGCGCTCGCCGCCCGCGCCCTGCTCGGCTCCTCCCGCCAGGAGGCGCGCGCCCAGGCCTTGCCGGTGCTCGACTGGCTCAAGTCGATCCAGAAGGAGGACGGCTCGATCTACCAGCGCAGCCTGCCGGTCTACGTCACCTCGGTCGCGATCATGGCGATGGCCGAAGGCGGCCGCGAGGAGGACCAGGAGGCGATCGCTCGCGCCGCCCAGTTCCTCCGCGCCACCCAGTCCGACGCCGGCGAGGGCTACAGCGAAGCCGACAAGTACTACGGCGGCATCGGTTACGGCGGCGACCTGCGCCCGGACCTCAGCAACCTGCAGTACGCGCTGCAGGCGCTGCACGACGCCGGCGCCGAGGCCGATGACCCGGCCTTCCAGAAGGCGCTGAAGTTCCTGCAGCGAACCCAGAACCGCAGCGAGTCCAACCCCGAGACCTACAAGCGCGTCGGCACCGACGAGCCGGTGCGCTCCGGCAACGACGGCGGCGCCGCCTACATGCCCGGGGACTCCCCCGCCGGCTACGTCGAGATGCCCGACGGCACCCTGGTCGCGCGCAGCTACGGCTCGATGACCTACGCGCTGCTCAAGTGCTACGTCTTCGCCGGCCTGCCGGCTGACGACCCGCGCGTGAGCGCCGCGGTCGGCTGGATCCAGCGTCACTGGACCCTCGAGGTCAACCCCGGCTTCGACGCCCTGCGCGACCCGCGCGGCGGCTTCCAGGGCCTCTACTACTACTACCTGTCGCTGGCCGAGGCGCTGACCGCCGCCGGCATCGACGAGGTGGTCGGGGCCGACGGCGCGCGCCACTCCTGGCGCGCCGAGCTGACCACCAAGCTGGCCGCCGAACAGCGCCCTGACGGCTCCTGGGTCAACGAGATGGCCGACCGCTGGTGGGAGGGCAACCCGGTGCTCTGCACCGCCTACGCCCTCGCGGCCCTGCAGAGCTGCCGCCAGTGAACGCGCTCCGCCGCGCCCGCCGGCCCGACGGCGCCCCGGCCTGGCTGTGGCGGGAGGGCGAGCGCTTCCGCGACCTCTCCGCCGCCGGCCTCGCCGACGACCTGCACGAGGCCGCGGTGCTGCTGCTCGAGACCGAGCTGCGCCAGGCCCTGCTGGCCCAGGCTCCCGACGCTGAGGCGGCCGACTGGCCGCTGCTCCGACCGGGACGCCCCGGCAAGGGCCTCGCCATCGGCAAGAACTTCGCCGCCCACGCGCGCGAATTCGGCGCCGAACCGCCGGACGAGCTGGTCTGGTTCGCCAAGCTGCCCGAGGTCCTGATCGGCCCCGAGGAGGCGGTCACGATCCCGGCCTGGCTCGACACCCGGGTCGACCCCGAGGCCGAGCTCGTGCTCCTGGTCGGCGAGCCGCTGCACGAGGCCAGCCCGGCCGAGGCCGGCGCCGCCATCGCCGCCTACACCCTCGGCAACGACGTCACCGCCCGCAAGCAGCAGGGCCTCGACCGCGACCGCCATTGGCCGTGGCTGCGGTGCAAGAACATCGCCAGCTTCGGCCCGATCGGCCCCGAGTGGGTGCCCGCCGCGGCCATGCCGCCGCTCGAGTCGATCACCCTGCGCGGCCTGGTGAACGGCGAGCTCCGCCAGCAGGCCAGCCTCGCCGACCTGATCTGGAAGCCGGCCGAGGCCCTGGCCGAGATCTCGCGCTGGTGCCCCTTGGTGCCGGGCGACCTGGTCTTCCTCGGCACCCCGGCCGGGGTGGCGCCGGTGCAGCCGGGCGACGAGATGGTGGTCGAAGCCGACGGCCTCGGCCGCCTCCGCAACCCGGTCGCCGCCGCCCCTCAGGGCAGGGCGTAGATCAGACGACCGATCAGGCGGTCGAAGGAGACCGAGCCGAAGCGCCGCGAGTCGTAGGAGACCGCGCCGTGGTCGCCGAGGGCGAAGAAGCAGTCGTCCGGCACCCGCGCGCTCAGCACCAGGGCCGGGTCGACCGCGCTCGGCGGCAGCGCCAGCGCCTGACCGTTGACCCGCAGCAGGCCGTACTCGAAGCGCAGCTCGTCGCCGGGCAGCCCGACCAACCGCTTCACGTAGCGGTGGCTGGGGTCCATCGGCGACTCGAAGACCACCACGTCTCCGCGCCGGACCGGCAAGATCGAGCTCGGCAGGGCCTGGTAGCACACGGTCTGGCCGTCGTGCAGGGTCGGCTCCATGCTGGCCCCCTGGACCGGCGCCAGGCGATAGGTCGCCAGCAGCAGGGGCATCGACAGGATCAAAAGGAGGCTGCCCACCCAGCGAGCATGGTTGAGGAGACCGAGACGCGAGCCGGGCGGGCAGCCAGTCGGAGAATCAGGCACAGCCCCTGAATCGGCCGCCCTCCGGGCCCGGCTTGAGGCCTTTCCGGAGAAAAGGCGCGGACCTTGAGCAGGCGCGGCCCCAGACGGACAATGGCCCGGGTCATGCCCGCCCAACCCGCCGTCAGCCTCGTCATCCCGGTCTACGACGAGGAGGAGAACCTGCCCGAGCTGATCGCCCAGATCCGGTCCGCGCTCGGCGACGGGCCGCCGAGCTGGGAGACCCTGCTGGTCGACGACGGCAGCCGCGACGGCTCCTGGTCGATCATCGCCGCCGAGGGCGCCCGCGACCCGCGCTTCCGCGGCCTGCGCTTCGCGGCCAATCGCGGCCAGACCGCCGCCTTCGCCGCCGGCTTCCGCGCCGCCCGCGGCGAGCTGGTCGTCACCCTCGACGCCGACCTCCAGAACGACCCCGCCGACATCCCGCGCCTGCTCGAGCTGCAACGCGAACGGGACGCCGACGTCGTGCTCGGAATCCGGCGCAAGCGCAACGACAACTTCATCCGCCGCTGGTCGAGCAAGCTCGCCAATGGCTACCGGCGCTGGCGCACCCAGGACGACACCATCGACACCGGCTGCTCGCTCAAGGTGTTTCGGACCCCCTTCGTGCGCGAGATGCCGCTGTTCACCGGCATGCACCGCTTCCTGCCCACGCTGGCCCGGATGCAGGGCGCCAGGCGCATCGAGCAGACCGAGGTCAACCACCGCCCGCGCACCATGGGCGTGTCCAAGTACGGCGTCTGGAACCGGCTCTGGGTCGGCCTGGCCGACGTCAAGGCGGTGACCTGGATGCAGAGGCGGCACCTGGGCTACGAGGTCGCCGAGGAGAGCGGCGGAGAAGAGGCGTGATCGAGATCCTGCAGAGCTGGTGGGCCAAGTTCAGCGACAACCTGACCTGGCTGGTGGTGCTCGGCCTGGTCGGCCAGGCGGTGTTCATGGCCCGCTTCGTGGTGCAGTGGATCGCGTCCGAGAAGGCCGGCGAGAGCGTCATGCCCTACGCCTTCTGGTGGCTGTCGCTGGCCGGCGCCGGGCTGTTGTTCGCCTACGCGGTGGCGATCGCCGACCCGGTGTTCATCGTCGGCCAGTCGCTGGGCTTCATCATCTACACCCGCAACCTGATGCTGATCCGGCGCTCCGGCAAGAAGGCGCGCCCCGTCGGTGGCTGAGGCACCGACCCGCTTCACCCGGGTGCGGGTCGGCGCCGGCCCCTGGCGTCGACCGGAGGAGCTGGCGGCGGCCTTCGACGCCGCCCGCCGCGAGGGTCGCCTGATCAAGGACGAGGAGGAGACCCTGCTGGTCCGGGACCAGGGCGCCGAGGGCGGCCGCTGGTGGAAGCTCTACCGGGTGCCGGCCCGGCGACGCGCCTTCGCCTGGCTCGGTCGCAGCCGGGCGCTGCGCGAGTGGCGGGCGCTGCGCGCCATGAGCCAGGCCGGCCTGCC
>CAZXTO010000304.1:0-4497 GCA_964643675.1 uncultured Planctomycetales bacterium | reverse complement strand
GTTCGACGCCCCCTGATCCTCTCGCCCGCTCGAAGCCTGCCTGGAGCCGGGCGGCCTGGCGGCCGCCCGGCTCCGCCTCCCTAGAATGGGGCGGTGAGGATCGTCAGCGACTTCGACGGCGTCTGGACCGAACCCGCGGCCGAGGCCCAGGCCGTGCACCAGACCGTGGTGCGCGAACTCGCCCGCGTCCTCGACGAGCCCATCGAGCGGGTCGAGGAGCGCCTCGCCGGCTACGCCGCCGCCGTGATGGAGCGGCCGCACGCCTACGGCTGGCGCATCGACCACCGCCTGGCCTCCTTCGTCGACGAGGACTTCTTCTGCCTACCCCCGGCGATGGGGCAGTTCATCGAGAACGGCGAGACCGCCTGCGCCCGCGAGGCCCGGTCCGCCGTGTTGGGCCGCTGGGAGTCCCTCACGGTCTTCATGGACCACTGCTTCCACAGCACCTGCGCCGCCTTCCGCGAGCAGGTCGAGCACGACCTGACCCACGGCGCCGAGCGGGTGCTGGAGTGGTTGCTCGAGCACGGCGCCACGATCGCCTGGGCCACCAACGCCCCGGCCGAGAAGATCATCGGCTGGTTCGCCCACCACGGCCACGAGGTCGCCGACGCGCGCCAGACCGAGCCCGGCGAGACCCCGTTGCGGGTCTACGGCCGCGCCGGCAAGCAGTGGTTCGGCGAGACCGACCGCAGCCTGGACTTCGCCGGCCGCACGGTGATGGTGGACCGGCCGCAGTACCGCGCCATCCTCGAGCGGGAGCGGCCCGAGCTGGTGATCGGCGACGTCCTCTCGCTCGACCTGTCGGTTCCGCTGTCGATGGTGGTCGAGGAGCACCCGGCGGCGCCGCGGGAGACCGTGCTGGTCGGCCGCGCCCACACGCCGGAGTGGGTGCTGGCCTCGGTCGGCCCGGAGCCGGGTCGGATCGACCACCTGGTCAGCCACCTCAGCTCGCTGCCGCGGATCGTGCTCGGTCTGCTGCGCGGTCAGGGCGAGGCCGCGGCCGGCGCGCCGCGGCCCTAGCCGACCTGGAGCCGGAAGCCCTCGTCCTCGTCCCAGGAGAAGCGGAACCGGACCTCGTCCCAGCCGTCGGGATGGAGCCGCGGCGGACGGTCTCGGGGCTTCGCGGTGTCGCGGAGGAAGGACCAGGAGGTCCAGACGGTCTCCTCCGCGCCGCCTTCGGCGTCCGAGTCCAGCCAGTCCTCCGGCTCGAAGCGGTACTCGAGGCGTCGCTCCTCGCCGGGCCGCCAGACCCAGGCGTCGAGCTCGTCCACGGTCGGCGGCCGTGGGTCCTCGAACCAGCTGCAGCCGACGCTCATCAGGACGCTCCACTCCTCATCCTCCTGCGGCAGCGGATGCCGCCGGACGGCGGCCTGGTCATCGCCGTGGGACCAGGAGCAGCCCGGCACGAACTCGATCCAGTGCAGCGGCCCCGGAGAAGCCTGGCGAAGGACGAGGTCGACCTCGATCCGCCCGCCGACCTCCCAGGCCTCCGCCTGCGCCGGCATACCTTCGAAGGGGAACTCGACGACGCCGAGGTGGAAGCCGCGTCCCTGCTTCGACACTGCCGCCGAGCCGGCCCGGTAGGTGGGGCCGATCGCCCGGCCGATGGACGGAATCGAGCGCTCGGCCAGGGCGAATCCGCCGATCACCAGGAGGACCGCGAGCAGTCCCATGACCACGACCACGACCTGACTGCGCGGCTCCGCAGGGAGCCGCCTCGGCGCCGCGGCCTGCGGTAGCGGCGGCGGGACCGCCGGTTGGATACCCATGCCGCCATCCTAGCGCGGGCAGCCGGCCGCGGGCGCCCCGGCCGACGTCGCGGCCCTGCTAGGATCTCCGCCCCATGGACTTCGCTCGGGTCTGGCTGCCGTATCTCTACCTCTACGGAGTGGGGGGGCTGTTCTTCTTCGGCTCGCTCGCGCTGGTCGTGCGCAGCGGCGCTTGCACGCGCTCCCGCCACGACGACCGGCGCTGGTTCCGCGCCCTGTTCCTGGGCTTCCTCTGGATCGCAGGGCTGCACGCCCTGGGCAACCTGCTGGCCCTGTGGCTGTGAGCGCCGTGATGTCCCTGCTCCCGCTCCTCGCCGCGGCCGCCCCGCAGCACACCGCCGACCCCGACACCGCGGCCGCCATGCAGATCGCGGCCGAGGCCGGCAGCTCGCCGGTGTTCTGGATCGTCGTGGCGCTCTACTTCGGCGTCGTGCTCGGCTTCGGCGCCTACTTCGCCCGCTTCAACCGCAGCACCTCCGACTTCTTCTTCGGCGGGCGCCGCTTCAAGTGGTGGCTGATCACGATGTCGATCGTGGCCACCGGCGTCGGCAGCCACAGCTTCCTGAAGTACAGCTCGAAGGGCTTCGAGCACGGCTTCAGCTCGACCATGACCTACATGAACGACTGGTTCTTCATGCCGTTGTTCATGTTCGGTTGGCTGCCGATCATCTACTTCATGCGGGTGCGCTCGATCCCCGAGTACTTCGAGCGCCGCTTCAACCGCCCGGTGCGGATCCTGGCCACGGTCAGCCTGCTGCTCTACATGCTGGGCTACATCGGCATCGGCTTCCTGACGATGGCCAAGACCCTGCACCCGATCCTGGAGGCGCACACCGGGCTCGGGCTGATGCCGATCATCTGCATCGTCGCGGTGGTGGCGGGGGTATACATCACCTTCGGCGGCCAGACCGCGGTGATCTTCACCGACCTGCTGCAGGGCTTCATCCTGCTGTTCGCCGGCCTGGCGCTGCTGCTGCTCGGCCTGGACTGGTTCGGCGGGCTGAGCGCGTTCTGGAACGCGCTCCCGGACGACTTCAAGCTGCCGCTGGCCAGCTTCAACGACGACCCAGGCTTCAATTTCGTCGGCATCTTCTGGCAGGACGCCGTGGCCGGCTCGATCGGCTTCCTGTTCATCAACCAGGGCCTGATCATGCGCTTCCTGGCCTGCAAGTCGGTCAACGAGGGGCGCAAGGCCGCGGCGGTCAACGTGCTCTTCATGATGCCGCTGTCGGCGATCGCGGTCGGCTGCGCCGGCTGGGTCGGGCGCGGCATGGTCACCCAGGGCGCGCTGCCGGCCGACACCTCGCCCGACTCGGTGTTCACCCTGGTCACCGCCCTGCTGACCACCAAGGCCGGCTTCGGCTTCTTCGTGGCGGCGGTCACGGCGGCGCTGATGAGCACCGTCGACACCCTGATCAACGCCACCGCGGCGGTCTTCGTCAACGACGTCTACCGCCTCGCCAAGCCCGAGCAGACCGACAAGCACTACCTGAAGGTGGCGATGCTGGTCTCGGCCGGGGCCACCGTGCTGGGGGTGATCGCGGCCTGGATCTTCACCTCCTTCGACTCGGTCTACGAGGCCCACGGCGCCTTCCACAGCACCCTGACGCCGCCGCTGGTCACGGCGATCCTGCTCGGCATCTTCTGGCGCCGCTTCACCACCGCCGGCGCCGCCGCGACCTTCTTCGTCGGCGCGCTGTTGATCGTGGCCGGACGGATCTGGCCGCTGCAGCTGATCGGGCCCTTCTCCCACGGCATCCCCGCGGCCGAGAGCAACCCGTACAGCTACATCGGCGCGCTCTACAACCTGGTCGCCTGCTTCGGCGCCGCGGTGATCGTCAGCCTGTTCACCAAGCGCCGCAGCGACGAGCAGGCCGAGGGCATGACCATCTGGACCCTCGACGCCGCCCGCCGCGCCTTCAAGGGCGGCGAGCCCAACGACACGCCCGGCTTCAAGATGCCGCTGCGCTGGCAGCTCGAGGAGGGGCTACCGGCGGGCGCGGTGCAGGTCGACCGGGAGACCCTCCAGGGCCTCGGCGCCGGACCCGGCGACCTGGCCTACGTCTGCGACAAGCGCTGGTGGCTGGGCGGCCTGCGCTCGGCCCACGCCCGGATCCACGACTCCCACCACGAGCTCGGCGAGGTGGTCCTGATCGCTCCCGACGTGCTCGAGGCCGGCCACTTCCAGGACGGCCGCCTGGTCGAGGTCGAGAAGGAGATCTGAGCGCGGCGGACCGGGGCGGGGCCGCGTCCTCCGCCGCGGTCTCGCTCAGCCCTTCCAGCGCACCAGCAGCCGCGGCTCGGTCATGGCCTCGACCGCCCAGCGCAGCCCTTCGCGGCCGCAGCCGGAGCGCTTGACGCCGCCGTAAGGCATCTCGTCGGTGCGGAAGACGGTGCTGTCGCCGACGATCAGCTGGCCGACCTCCAGCCGGCGGTAGGCGCGATCGATCCGCTCCTCGTCTTGCGAGAAGAGCGCCGCCTGGAGGCCGTAGGGGCCCGCGTCGGCCGCCCGCAAGGCCTGCTCGAAGTCGGCGTAGCCCTCGTCGTACAGCCCGTCACACTCGTTGTCCTTGCCGTCGCACACCTCCACCCCGAACTTCGACACCAGCGGGTCCAGCGGATCACAGTCCGTGGCGTTGGGGTCCCCATCGCCGTCCGCGTCCTCGTCGCAGACGTCCCCCTTCTCGTCGTCGTCCACGTCCGACTGGTCGACGTTGAAGTCCTTGGG
>CAZXTO010000303.1:0-4510 GCA_964643675.1 uncultured Planctomycetales bacterium | reverse complement strand
GGGCAAGGCCCAGGTGCGCGCCTACGCCCGCCGCCGCGGTCTGTCCTGCGCCGACAAGCCGGCCATGCCCTGCCTCTCCAGCCGGGTGCCGGTCGGGGTGCCGGTCACCGCCGAAGCCCTGGCGCGGATCGAGGCCTTCGAGGGCGCCCTGCGCGCCCGCGGCTACCGCGAGCTCCGCGGCCGCGATCTCCCCGACCGCCAGGTGCGCCTGGAGCTGCCGCCCGAGGAGCTCTCCCGCGCCCAGGCCGAGGCCGCCGCCCTCCAGCGCCTCGCCGCCCAGCACGGTTATCAGGACCTGCATTTCGGGGTCAGACGTCCATTTCCGCAGGAAATGGACGTCTGACCCCGAATTCAGGCGGTTCCGACCTACTGCCGGTGGAACTCGTCCAGCCAGCGCCGGTAGCGCAGCGGGACGTCTTCGATGACGGCGTTCTCGAGCGCCTCCTGGAGCCGCGGCGGCAGCATGCCCCAGGCGCCGGCGTTCTGGTCGAAGAGCAGCCGGAGGTAAGAGTTCTTGGGGGCGCCCTCGCCCTCCGGACCTTCCTCCTCGCCGTCGCCCGGCTGAGGGACCTCCTGGTCACGCTGCTCGCCGGAAGCGTCCTGGTTCTGGGCCTCCTCGGGCTCGCTCGAGGACTGGCCGCCGCCGCCGCTGCTCTGGCTGTCGCTCTTCAGCTCCGGAATGGTCTCGAGCAGCTCCTCCATGTCGGCCAGCAGCTGGTCGGCGTCGGCGGCGGTGACACCGAGGCGGTTGGTGAAGTCATCGGCTTGCGCATCCGGCTCGTCGACCCGGTCGCGCGCCTCCTGCAGGCCGACGTCGACCTTGCGGAAGCCTTCCCGCACCAGATCGGCCAGCCGGTCCACCTCGGCCAGGACCTCCTCCAGGGTGGGGCCGGCCTCGTCCTGGCCCGCTTCCCCATCGGGTTCGCCCGCTCCACCCTCGCTCTCCTGGCCAGCCTCGCCGTGGTCGGTGGGGGGCGGCTGCTCCGCCGGCGGCGGGTCCTGGGGCGGGTGCTGCGGCGGCGGATCCTGGAGCAGCGGCGCCAGGGCGAGCATCAAGGCGGCCCACATCAGGCGCCCTCCTCGGCCGGGCCGCCGCCCTGGTCCTGTTCCCGGAGACGGTTCAACATGGATTCGTAGACCTCGCGCAGCTCGGCCTGACGCTCGATCAGGCGGTCGATCTCGTCCAGGTCGTCCTGGTCCAGCTCGAGGCCGCTCTCGGCCAGGGCCTCGCGGCGCAGCAGGTAGCGCTCGAGCTGCTGGCGGAGCTGCTCCTGGACCCGCTTGAGGAGCTGCAGCTCCTCGGCGAAGCCGACCAGGGCGCGCCGCTGCTCCTCCTCCGGATCCTGCTCGCCGCCGCCCCCGCCGCCGCCGGGCTGCTCGAGCTGCTGCCGGACCCGCTCCATCTCGGTCTTCACGGCGTCGATCAGCTCCTGCCAGCGAGCGCGCAGGCCGTCAGCCAGCTCCAGCTGGCTCTGGGTCGCCCGGTAGCGCCCCGGGCCGAGGTCGCGGGCGAGCCGGGCGTGGTCATCGGCCAGCACCTGGAGCAGGAAGGGGAACATGTCGGCGCCGCCGACGTCGACCTCGACCAGCAGGGCGGCGGTGTCGTCGGACAGGGCCTGCTCGTCCTCGGCCCAGCCCCGCAGCCGGACGTGATCGCGCCGGCTGGGTCGGCGACCGCCCGCTTCGTCGATGAACTCGGCCAACGGCTTCAGCACCAGCTGATGGCGGTCGAGCAGCGCCTGGGCCTCGGCCAGGAATTGGATCAGGTCCTCGAGCTGGTCGCGCTGCTCGGCCTGGTCCTGCTGCTCCTCGGCGCGCTGTTGGGCTTCCTTCAGCTCCTGCAGCGCTTGTTCCATCCGCTCCTGGGCTTCCTCCAGGTCCTGCTCGCGCAGCTCCTGTTCCGCCTGACGGCTCTGCTGCTTGGCCTGCTCCAGGTTCTGCTGGGCGCTGCCGGCCGCCGACTCCTGCAGCATCTGCTCGATCTGCTCGCGGAGCTCCTCCTGCCGCTCGGCCAGCTCCTCCGCGTCGCGCGGCGCTTGCTCCTGCGGCGACTCGCCGCTCTCCGACGGGGCGGACTCGGCCGACTCCGCCGATTCGCCGGGTGCCTTCGACTCGCTGGATTCGTTCGACTCGTTCGACTCGTTCGAGGAGGACTCCGACTCCGCGGCCTCCGCCTCGCCCGACTCCGACTCCGACTCCGAGGATTCGCTGGGTTCCCCCGGCTGCTCCGCTCCGGCTTCGCTGGCCTCGTTCTCGCCCGCCTGGGAAGGATCCTGCGCCTGCTCCTTCTTCAACTGCTGGAGCTGGCGCAGCAGCTCGGTCTGCTGCTCGACCAGGGCGCCGAGGCGCTCGCTGCGCAGCCGCGCCGCCTCCAGCATGTCCTGGAGCTGCTGGTCGAGGTGCTCCTGCAGCAGGAATTCCAGCAGCGATTGCAGCTCCTCGACCAGCTGGGCCTGGGCCTCCAGGGCCGCGCCCGATCGCATCTCCGAGAGGCTCTCGGCGACGGTCTCGATCGCCGTGGCGAGGTCGGCGGAGCCGTCCAGGCCCTGCAGCCGCTCGCGGGCGTTGCGCAGCAGCTCGGCCCGCGCGTCGTCGCCCTTCTCGCGTTCGCGTTGCTCGAGGGTCTCGAGCAGGCGCTCCAGCCGTCGCACCTGCTCGGCGAGCTTGGCCTGGTCCTTGGACAGGCGGTTGAACTCGTTGCCGTCTTGCGGGGCCGGCGCGGGCGCAGCGGCGGGCAGGGACCCGGCGAGCGGCAAGCAGGCCAGCAGGGCCAGCCCGATCGGACGGAGCAGAGGAAGATGGCGGAGCATGCGGAGCCGGCGGCGGCCCCGAGGGCCGCACGCTCAACTCTAACGCGTGCTGGCTTCCTTCGTTCGCAGATAAAGGGTGCGTTGGCGGTCCAGCAGGCCCCGCAGCAGGTTCACGGCGCTCTGGAAGTCCTCCCAGGCCAGCAGGATGTCGAGCATCGCCTCGAGCTGCGCCCGCAGCTCCTGCGCCGGGCCGGCGACCTCGGCCTCCTGCTCGACCGCCAGCGCCAGCTGCTCGGCCGGACCGGAGCGCGCCGCCGCCGCCGCTCGCGCCAGGTCGAGCAAAAGGCCGGAGCGCTCGAGCGGCGCCGCGGGCTGACGGGAGAGGGTCTGGACCAGCTCGCCGGGGGCGGGGGCGCCGCGCGCCATCAGCTCATCCAGGGCCGGCCGCAAGGAAGAGGCGGCCGGGTCCAGGCCGGCGTAGAGCCGCTCCAGCAGGGTGCTCTCGAGGTGTCGCTGCAGGCCCGACAGGTCGCGCTGGATGCGACGCGCGGCCTGCCGCGGGTGCTCGGGCACGCCGTCTTCGCGGGTGAAGGCGTCGGCCCGCTCGGCCAGCCGTTCGACCAGCTCCCGGGCTCGGATCATGCGCTGGCCGTGGCGCTCGTCGAAGGCCGCTTCGGTCAGGACCTCGATCCAGGGGGAGCTGGCCTTGCTCTCCTGCCCGGCCGGGGGCGCGGCGTCGGCGGCGCGCAACATCAAGCGCAACCGGGTGGAGCCGCCCGACTCGATCGCGTCGGCCGGCAGCGCCGGCGCCGGCAGGACCTCGAAGCGCCGGACCCGGAGCGGGTCCTCGACCGCCAGCGCGCGCTCCTCCCCGTCCTCGCCCACGCGCAGCGCCAATTCGCTCAGGCCGAAGTCGTCGCTGGCCTGGTAGAGCACCGGCACCACGCCGCCGGCGACGCTGGCCCAGCTCTCCTCCGGCCACAGGAACTCCACCCGCGGCGCGCGGTCGGCGACCGCCTGCCAACGCAGGGTGCCGGCGCGTTCGTTGCGGAAGCCGTCGGCGCCGACCGTCGCCACGGTGCGCTCGCCGGAGAGCAGCGCGGTGGCCTCGAACTGCCACCAGCCGTCGGCCTGCGGGCTCAATTCGGCGCTGCTGCCGTCGAGCTCGACCAGCAACACGCGCGCGGCCGGCGGGTCGGTCTGGAAGCGGGTCCGCAGCACCGACCCCGACGGCACCCGGAACTCGTTCAGCTGCGAATCCTCGGCCGCGATGCCGGTGTAGGCGGGGGGCTCCACCCGCACCGACCAGGCCAGCAATCGCGGAGCGTCGCCGCCCTCGAGCCGCAGCAGGGGGAGGCCGTCCTGGTCGTCGCCGCCGCGAAACTCGACCTCGAGCTCGCCTTGCAGGGGCGGCAGCCGCAGCACGAACTCACCGCCGCCGAGCGGGCGCATGGTGCGCTCCTCGTCCCCGAAGCGGGCGAGCACCTGCTGCGGCGTCTCGCCCTCGGCGCGCACCCGCAGGCTGGCGACGCTGCCGTTGGCGAGCGCCAGGCGGTAGCGCTCCGGGCCGATCTGCTCGAGCTCCGGGGCCTCGGCGCCGCCCTCGATGAAGGGCGGCAGCAGCACCAGGGTGGTGTCGCTGGGCCACGGCGTCTGGCCGCCGAGCAGGCGCTGCCAGAACACCGAGGACTCGCCCGGGAACTGCCCGACGACGCCCGCCGCCAGCAGCAGCACGCCGAGGCCGCGCAGGCCGCTGCGGC
>CAZXTO010000302.1:0-4518 GCA_964643675.1 uncultured Planctomycetales bacterium | reverse complement strand
CGAGCTACCTGCGCACGGTCGAGGAGCACGTCGCCGGCCGCGGGCGGGTCGAGAGCTTCGCCGCCGGTCGGGTGCTGTGGGTGCTCGCCAACCGCGGCGAGCTCTGCCTCGGGCCCAAGCGCGGCGCCGAGCAGCTCTACGGGTCACGGCGCGTCTCCTACCCGGACTTGGCGTGGGCCGCCGAGGCGCTCGAGCCGAAGCGGCAGGCGACGGAGCTGGCGCGGCGCTACCTGCAGGTGCACGCGCCGGCCACACCGCGCGACCTGGCCCACTTCTACGGCGCGCGCATGCCGCAGGTGCGCGGCTGGTTGGAGGCCATCGAGGCCGAGCATGGCCTGGTCGAACTGGGCTGCGGGGGGCGCGAGCCGCTGCTCGCGCTGCGCGAGGATCGTGCCGCCCTGGCGGCGGCTCCGCCGCGCGGCGTCCGGGAGTGGCCGCTGCGGCTGCTGCCGCTCTGGGACTGTCTGCTGATGGCGCACGCCGACAAGAGCTGGACCGTGCCGGTGGAGGCCGACCGCAAGCGCATCTGGCGCGCCGGCGCCTTCGTCGCCGCGCCGGTGATCGCGCGCGGCCGGGTGGTGGCGGTCTGGTCGCACAGGAAGCGGGCGCAGCGGCTCGAGGTCGAGGTGGAGCCCCTGAGCGGCTGGCGTCGCGCCAAGCACCTCGCCGGAGTGAAGCGCGAGGCGCAGGCGGTCGCGGCTCATCTGGGCCTGCCGGCGGCCGAGCTCGCGGTGCAGGACTGAGCGCCCTCCCCTGGCTCAGTCGGCGAGTCGGCGTTCGATCTCGCGGAAGCGGCGGGTGGCCGCCTTCGAGGGTTCTCCGGCCCGGCACAGCTCCAGCTTCGCCAGCTTGCGGTTCGGCGCCTCCACCACCATCCGGCCGCGGGCGTCGCGCTTGGCGGCGAGTTGCTCGAAGGCCTCGCGGAAGCGTCGGTCATCGCGGGCGCGGGCGTAGTGGCTGAGGACGTACACGTAGCTGAACAGGTTGTAGCGGAAGAAGGGGAACTCGACCTTCTGGAAGCGGCTGCCGATGCCGAAGTGACAGGGGCCGAGCGGCAGGCGGCTCTGCCAATGGGCGAGCAGGGTCTCGACCGCGGACTCCAGGCCGAGCTGCTCGTGATCGGGCCGGAAGCGGAAGGCGTCGAGGGCGTGGAGGGTGACGCCGGGGTTGGAGGCGTCGGTCTCCGGCGATGCGCCGATCGGCTTGCGGCGGCAGCGCCAGCCGCCGTCCTGGTGGCGCTCCTCGAGCAGCTGCTGATGGACCGGGCGGAGCACGGCGCTGCGGGCGTAGCCGAAGCGCGCCAGCACCCGCGCGGCGTAGGCGGTGTGGCAGGGATAGACCGTCCCCTTCGGAGCGACCGCGATGCGGCCGTCGGGGCGGATCCGGGCCAACACGCGGTCGAGCCCGCCGCGCACCGCCTCGTGGCTCTTGGGCACCCGCAGCTCGTGCAGGGTGATCAGGGCCGCGAGGGTGCTGAAGGGGTCGCCGACGCCGATCTTCCCATCCGGCGTGGACCAGGAGTCGCCACCCTGGTCGTGCCGGTGCTCGAGGACCACGACGGCGTCGGGATGGAGCGCGGCGGCCATGCGGGCAGCCTAGCGCCGGCGGCCCCGCCAGAGCGCGGCGTCGAGCGCCAGCGCGAGCAGGGCGCCGACGGCGTAGCGCAGCCAGTCGATCCACAGGAAGCCGTGGCCGAGCACCAGCGCGCCGAGGCGGGTGCGACGCAGGGATTCGAGCCACTCCGGCTGGAGCAGCTGGCTGCACTCGACCGCGAAGCAGAGCAGCACGGTGGCGAGCAGCAGGCTCCGGCGGGCGGCGGAGGGGCGGAGCAGCCCGAGCACGAAGTAGAGGTTGGCGGCCCACAGCGCGTCGCCCGCGTGGCGCACCAGCCAGCGCGGACCGGCCTCGGCCAGGCCGCTGCGGGAGGCCAGGCCGGCGGCGATCAGGCCGAGGCAGACCGTCGCCAGCAGGAGGCGGCTACGGCGCATGCTCCGGGAGCTCCAGCCGCATCGGCTGGAAGGCGATGCCGTCCCGCCGCTGCAGCTCACCGACCGCGCGGAAGCCGTGCCGCTGGTAGAAACTCCGGGCTTCGAGGCTGGAGTTGAGGGTGAAGGCGGTGCAGCGGTGGCGGCGGAGCGCGTCGAGCCGGGCGTGCGCCCACAGCAGGGTGCCGAGGCCCTGGCGGTGGCGGTCGGCGGCGACGTAGAGGTGGAACAGGTGGCAGGGGCCGCGCATCGCGACCACCCCGGCCAGGCCGCGCGTGTCCTCCGCCACCCAGAAGCGGTACTCCGGGTCTTCGATCCGGCCGCGCAGGGTGGCGGCCGAGACCTGGTGCTGGAAGGCCTCGGCGCCGGCGCCGTCCGGCTCGGCCCAGAAGGAGGGCAGCAGCGGTTCGATCAGGCGCGCCAGGGCCTCGGCGTCCTCGGGCAGGGCGGGGCGGATGGCGGTCATCGGCGGGGCTCAGGACCAGGGTGCGATCAGGTAGAGCCAGACCCGGCTCAGCATCCAGCACAGGATGCCGGCGCTCAGCAGCAAGATGAAGAGCGAGGCGCCGCGCTCGCGGGCGTCAGGGTCGCGCAGCTCCCGCAGGCGCTGGCCGAGCTCGGGCCACAGGAAGCGGAACCAGAGCACGCCGAGGACGAACAGGACCACGTCGAGGGCGACCCCGGGGACGCTCGTGTACGGGACTCTCACTTCGGCGGCAGGGTGGAAGTGAAGGCCAGGCAGCGGTCCAGCCAGGCCCCCAGCTCGGCATCGGCGGCGATGCCTGCAGCGTCCACGGCGACGAAGCCGCGCATCGGCCGGCCGGTGAAGTCCATCTCCCGAGCGTGGGGTAGCGCCAGGGCGGCCTCGTAGCGGTCGGGGCCGACCCGCGCCATCAGCCCCTCCCCCAGCACGCCGCAGCACATGTTGCCGCGATGCAGGAAGGCGATGCCGCCGAACATCTTCCTCTCCGTCACCTCAGGGGTGTCGGCGAGGGCGGCGCGGAGGCGGGCGGCGACGGTCTCGGAGTAGGCCATCTCAGTCGCCGAAGCGCAGCGGATAGCGGCCACCGGCGGCCGTCGGGAGCAGCCAGCGCTGCGGTCGTCCGGGATCGGCGGTGGAACCGGGCGGGCCCTCGAGCAGGCGCACGCCGTCGGGCAGGCGCAGCACGCAAGGGCCGCCGCGATGGGACCGGAGCTCGGCCGCCACCGGTCGGCCAGCGCGCCACTCCAGCTCCAACTCGAAGCCGCCGCGCCAGGAGAGACCTGTCACAAATCGTTGTGCGGTTTTTGTCAGCTGCTTGTTGCGCACACTGACGGCGGTCCACACCTTACCCAATGTCGTGGTCACCAGCTTCTTAATGGCAAATAAGCCCAGATCCCCGCCGTGGCCGTCCCCGCAACCCACCACGTCATACTCCTCACCGGCAATGAATTCTTGTACAATAACGGGGTAGCCCCAGGTATTGAGTGTTTTGTAAAAGGCGTTTTGGGCTTCGATGTGGCAATTTGCCTTGTGCGCGCCATAGAAGGGGCCCTTGACCATACAGGGAAAACCCACACGGTCGATGGCGGCAGTGAATTCTGATCGCGAGGAGCACACCACGGCGGCCGGGGTTTCAACCTCAAGCAGGTGGGCTAATTTCGCCAGGCGAGTCTTATTCCGCCGCCGGTACATCCTACGATCAGGGATCAACATTTTGATGCCCGCGTGCGCAAGGGCCCGCTCATTGTTCATGAAGACCGGTAATTCGGTATCCAGGGCCGGGATCACGGCATCCAGGCTTTCCCGCAGGTGGATATGGGCCAGGCGATCCGCATAGGCCAATGTGCCTGCCGAGGGGTACGGCATCAGGTAGACCGTATCCACCAGGTGATCGAGATAGATCCCCGGCTCCATGGCGTCGTAGGCCAACCCGACAATGCGCACATCGAGGTTGCTTGCCCGCAAAGACCGAATAATCCCCGTACCCGGTCCCGGATTTTCCATGGCGTTGATGCCACTCACAGCGATGGTCAGCATAATCTCCTCCTGCCCTCTCTATACCGGAAAGTACCGTTTCAGGGATTGAATGAATTCCACGATATCAGCCTCTATTTCGTCCAGCGACGCATCAAAGACCTGATGGAAACGGACAATAATCTCATTGGCCGAACGCCCTTCTTTGAGATGGATAATAATCTTCAGACCGGTTTTGTTCACGTTGTATGTCGCGCCGGTATCGGGATCGAAAATGAAGCCGGATCCGCTGATGGCCAGTGATTCCAGTTTATTTCGGTTCATGGTAGCTCCTTGCGCTTCAACCCATTGAATTGTTGATCGGGGATTGCAATATGGTCGATCGGTGATGTCCAGTCGGTTACGCCTTTGATCCCATAACGTTTGAGACGGCCCAAGGTTACAAAAGATTCTCCGATAAATGGTCCTGTGGCCATCAACCGACTGTATTTACGTACGATATTTTTATATTTTCGTACCGCGTCAAACAACGGGTGGGCAAGGTGGCAACTGCCGGCAAGGATACTCAACCGGCAG
>CAZXTO010000301.1:0-4524 GCA_964643675.1 uncultured Planctomycetales bacterium | reverse complement strand
GCCGGCGACCGCCCCGGCCTTGTCGATCGTGCTGCCGGTGGGGATCAGCTTCTTCACCTTCCAGACGATGTCCTACTCGCTGGACATCTACCGCGGCCGGCTGCAGCCGACGCGCAGCGCCCTCGACCTGGCGCTGTTCGTGGCCTTCTTCCCGCAGCTCGTCGCCGGGCCGATCGTGCGCGCGGCCGACTTCCTGCCGCAGCTGCGGGCGCCGCGGCGCTGGGCCGAGGTGGCGGCGCAGCCGGCGCTGATGCTGTTCCTGTCGGGCTACATCAAGAAGGCCTGCATCTCCGACAACCTGGCGCCCGCGGTGGACGCTTACTTCGCCGACCCGGCGAGCTTCGACGCGGTCAGCGCCTGGCTCGCCACGCTCGGCTACGCGGTGCAGATCTACTGCGACTTCAGCGGCTACTCGGACATGGCGATCGCCTGCGCCGCGCTGCTGGGCTACAAGCTGGCGCTGAATTTCAACTTCCCCTACTTCGCCTCGAGCATCCAGGACTTCTGGCGCCGCTGGCACATCAGCCTGTCGAGCTGGCTGCGCGACTACCTGTACATCTCGCTCGGCGGCAACCGCGGCTCGAAGCTCTACCAGTACCGCAACCTGATGCTGACCATGCTGCTGGGCGGTTTGTGGCACGGCGCGGCCTGGACCTTCGTGGTCTGGGGCGGCCTGCACGGGCTGGCGCTGGTGCTGCACCGCGAGTGGGCCAAGCGCGTCGGCGAGCTGCCGGGGATGGTGGTCCTCGGCCCGTTGCTGACCTTCTGGTTCGTCTGCGTCTGCTGGATCTTCTTCCGCGCCGCCAGCTTCGACGACGCCTGGACAACCCTGCGCGCCTTCGCGCTGTTCCAGGCCCCCGGCGAAGCACGCCTCGAGGGCCTGGCCTGGCTGGTCTTCCCGGCCTTGCTCGGCGCCCACGCGATCTCGCGCTTCACCCACGCCGCCCAGGTGGGCCGGCGCATGCCGGCCCCGGTGTTCGCGGTCTGGGCGGGGGTCGTGGCGGCGCTGGCCCTGGCCTTCACGCCGGTCGCCTACAAGCCCTTCATCTACTTCCAGTTCTAGCCTCCCCTACGGGGTGACCTGGACCACGGCCGCGGCCGACGGGTGAGCCGTCACCGGATCTCGGGAGACGATCGCCGCCGCCCCGAAAGTGCGGTTGATCAAGGCGGCCAGCGCGCCAGGCGCTGCCGTCAGGGTGGCGGTCGCGTCACCGTGAGCATCCAGCTGACCGTAGGCGTCGATGACCCCGGGCGGAGCGTGACCGGACAGGCCGGCGAAAGTGAAGCGGTCGGCGGTCAGAGGCACTTCCACACCGCGGATCCAGCTCGACCCGGGTCCGTGGAGCGAGAACAGCAAGGCGTAGGGCTCCGCCGCGCGCGAAGCCGGGAAGTCGATCAGGTAGTCGACCTGACCTCCTTGAGCAGCGCTGATCGCGTTCGGCTGGGCCGTGAGGAAAGGGCGCCAACGGTAGATTCCGTTCTCCCCGCCGGGCGCGACCACCGCGAAACTGGATGAGAGTCCAGCCCCCGAGTCGAAGCTGGCGATCCCTCCGGGTTGCGGGTGAGGGAGGTGACCGAGGCCCCAGAGCTCCACGCCACCACCGGACGGCTCCGAGGAAGTGCGCGGGTCTCCGGAGCGAAGGCTGAAACCGGTGCTGTAGTGCCATCCGTCCTCCCGACGCCGAGTCGAGACCAAGAAGTCCGGGTGTTGGTCCTCATCCATGAGGCCCGCTCCGGCCACCACACCAGAGAACGCGCTGCCGTCGAGATCGCCGATCCAGCGCGCCTCTTCCCTGCCGCTCCTGAGGTCGATCAAGCTCACGCTGCCTCCGAAGGCCTGGGCTTCCGAACTCGGGGAGCCCACGAAGAGGGTCGAGGAGCTGCCCGAGGGGAACCCGGCCTCGGACGACGAGAGGGACTGACCGAAGCGCTGGCCCGGCAGGCGTCCATTCCAAGAGGCCAGCAGCTGCCAGGTGGAGCTCGAGTACACGGCCACCCGACCTCGGCCCTGCAATTGGCCGGGCGCGCCGACCGCCAAGTCTCGCAAACCGTCCCCGTCCTGGTCCGGTACCCGGAGCAGGGCGGCGCCGAACTCTCCGTAGGCCTGCAGGCCTGTCAAGGTGTGCAGCGGTTGCAAGGTAGCGCCGGAGAAGACGATGGCTGCCCCCTCGAAGGGCAATCCGCCGGGGGGATGGAGCGCGCCGATGGCGAAGTCCCCCACGCCGTCAGCGTCCAGATCATCGAGCGCCGTGACGGAGGTGCCGAAGGTGGGAGCGTAGAGGGTTCCCCAGAAGGTATGGAACAAGCTGCCATCGGCGCCGGACAGGACATAGGCCATGCCGAAGCCGCTCCCCCCTCCCCAGGGGCCCTCCTTGGCCTTGGCGTAGACGATCTCCTGGAGCCCGTCTCCGTTCAGATCCTCGACCGCGGCGACGGCGGTGGCCCCCACGAAGAGGTCATATTCCGGATCGAGCCACTCCCAGAGCTTGGCTCCGGTCGCTCCGGAGCGGGCAACGAGCTTGGGACCGATGACGGTACCGGTGACGGTGAATGGCTCGACGAAGCTGAAGTCGCCGACGCCGTCCTGGTCGAGGTCGCCCACCCCGGAGCCGAGGGTCGGCGGGTAGCCCCAGTGCGGAGGAAGCGAGACGTCGAGATCCCAGCCGCCACCGGGTCCCTGGGCAGGGAGGGAGGCGGAAGCGAGGAGCAGGAACAAAACACTGGCATAAGGATGCATGGGGTCAGAAGAGCAATTGCCATGCCTGAAGCGCAGAGTGGCTCGGCACCGGCCATCGGCCGGGAGGCGCACGTCTTCGCGCGAATCCGCACAGGCTCGGCGAGGGGAGAGCCGCGTCAGGCATCGGTGGAAGCGGGCTGGACCTCGGTTCGTGCCGCTTCGACATCGGCACGGGAATTGCTCCCCATGGCCACCATGCTTCGTTTGCTATTCCTCCTCCTCTCTTGCGTCCTCTTCTCTCCGACCACGCTAGCCCAGGTCGTCGGCGGCGGCTGGGACGAGGAGATCTACATCTCCGGCAGCGGCGCCTTCGACAGTGCCTATGCGGCCCTCGGTGACCTCGACGGCGACGGCAACGAGGAATTCGCGATCGCCCGCAGCTACTTCATGTCGCGGAATCGGATCGAGGTCCGTTCCAACACCCAGGGCCTCTGGAGCCAGACGCTGCCCTTCATCGGCTACCGAACAGCCCTGGCGGCGACCGGCGACCTCGACGGAGACGGTCACCTGGACCTGCTCGTTGGCATTGAGGAGCACACGCCGATCCCGGTCGCCCTGGAGGAAGCCGGCGGCGTACTGATCTACTCCGGGCTCGACGGCCGGCTGATCGGCACCCTGACCGGGGACGACGCCTACGACCACTTCGGCTGCTCCCTCTCGGTCGCTGATGACCTCGACGGCGACGGGGTCCGGGAGTTCCTGGTAGGCGCCCACGGCCAGGGCTCGGCGACCATCCCGGAGGGCGCGGTCTACGTCTATTCCGGAGCCACCCTGCAGCGGATCCAGACCGTGCGCGGCCAACAATACGGCGAGGCCTTCGGCTGGCGGGTGGGCGGAACCATCGACTGGAACAACGACTCCCTCGGCGACATCGCCGTGGCCTCCCCCGCCTACGCCTGGGACCGCGGCCGGGTGAGCGTGCACGACGCCAGCGGCGGCGGCGAGCTCTGGCAGCTGACCGGCACCGTGCCCGGCAGCCGGCTCGGCCAGGACCTGGACACCGGCGGCCCGAGCCACGGCTTCCGGCCGCTCGTGGTCAGCGAGCCGCTGGCAGGGCCGGGGGTGGTCCGATTCTTCGATTACCCCTACATCCAGTCGAGAGCATTCCGAGGCGACAGCGCGTCGATCGCCTTCGGCAGCCACGTCCACCTGTGCCGGGACCTGGACGGTTTCGGCACCTACCCGGACCTCCTGATCGGCCTCGCACCGTCGGACAACTTGGAGTGGTCGACCTCGCTGGAGATGTGGACGGGCGCCGGCCTGGGCACGAAGCGCCATTGGTCCCTCCCCATCGCCGGCGGCCCCTCCCTGAGCATCGCCGACCTGGGCAGGCGGAACGGCGGCATTTACGGCGCCTTCGCCACCGGCTCGGCCGATTACCCGTCCAGCACCGCCGTCTATGAGTACTCGCCATTCCTCACCGCCACCGAGCCCGCGGTCTCGGGCTCGGCCGGCGGGTCCTTCCGCTACGACCTCGACTTCCCGCTCCGGGAAGGCGGTGCCCATTACGCCATGTTGGCGTCGGCCGCGGGCACCGGGACCAGCGAGCTGCTCGGGGTGGAGATCCCGCTGACCATCGACGCCCTTTTCCTGCAGTGCCTGGCCGGCAACGCCCCGGCCGTGATGGACGCCCCCTATGGCGTGCTTGGCCTCCATGGCAATGCCCGGGTGGAGGTCCGCGTGCCGGCTGGCGCCTGGTCGGCCCTGGTCGGTCGCACCCTGCACGCCGCAGCCATCAGCTACGACTCCTACAACGAGCCGCGCCTCAGCTCGGCCGCGGTCGCGAC
>CAZXTO010000300.1:0-4534 GCA_964643675.1 uncultured Planctomycetales bacterium | reverse complement strand
CGAAAAGGGATGTCTGACCCCGAATTAATCGATGTCTGACCCCGAAATCACCAGCGCGGCGGCGCCTTGGAGGTTGCCTTGGCGGAGGTCCTGGAGGGCCTGGTCGGCGTCGCGCAGGGCGTAGGCTCGGACCTCGGTGCGGATCGGGTGGGTGGCGAGGGCAGCGAAGAAATCGTGACCGTCCTGGCGGGTCAGGTTGGCGACGGAGTGCAGGGAGCGCTCCCGCCAGAGCAGCTCGTAGGGGAAGGACGGGATCGGGCTCATGTGGATGCCGGCGCAGACCACGCGGCCGCCAGGGCGCACCGCCTGCAGCGCTCGTGGCACCAGCTCCCCGGCCGGCGCGAACAGGATCGCGGCGTCGAGCGGGTCCGGCGGAAGCTCGTCGGCCCCGCCAGCCCAGGCGGCCCCGAGCGACCGCGCGAAGGCCTGCCCCGCGGCGTCGCCAGGACGGGTGAAGGCGGACACCCGCCGGCCCTGCCCGACCGCCAGCTGGCACAGGATGTGGGCCGCCGCGCCGAAGCCGTAGAGTCCGAGGTGCGCGGCCTCCCCCGCCACGCGTGAGGCGCGGAAGCCGATCAAGCCCGCGCACAACAGGGGCGCGGCGTGCAGATCATCGAGCGCCTCCGGCAAGGGAAACACGAAGCCGGCGTCGGCCACCACGAACTCGGCGTAACCGCCGTCCGCCTGATAGCCGGTGAAGCGCGCCTGCGGGCACAGGTTCTCGCGCTCGCCGATGCAGTCCGGACAGGCGCCGCAGACCCCGCCCAACCACGGCACCCCGACCCGCGCACCGGTCTCGAGCCCGGTCACGCCCGCGCCGCAGCGATCGATCCGCCCGACGACTTCGTGCCCCAGCACCAAGGGCAGCTTCGGCGCCGCCAACTCGCCGTCGTAGACATGCAGATCGGTGCGGCAGACCCCGCAAACGCTGACCCGCACCCTCACCTGCCCCGCCCCCGGCTCCGGAACCGGCAGCCGCGCCGGCCGCAGCGGCCCGCCCACCCGCTCCAACACCATCGCCGCCATTTCGGGGTCAGACATCGATTTCCTCGGTCCCACCGCTCACCTCCCTCCGACCTCGATCTCCCGCTCGTCCAATCGCCCCGGCACCGGATGCAACTCCAAGACCTGCACCTCGGCGCTGCCCAGCGCCCGCCACTCCACCCGCAGCGGCGCCGCCGGCAGGCTCTCGAGCCAGATCCGACCGTCGCGACCGCTCACCAGCGGCTTCAAGTTGTGGCTCTGGTGATCGTAGGCGAGCAGCTCGCCCTCCGGGGAGAGGAAGCTGGCCTCCACCCCCGCGAGTGGCTGGCCGTCGCGCAGGAAGCGCAGGCGCAGGGGCGCCTCGCGACGGAGCTCGATCCGGAAACGATGCACCCCCTGGCCGTAGGCCGCCGCAGGCAGGATCTCGCGCGCGTAGCCGGGCGAGTCGAAGCTGAACCGGAGATCCTCGACGGGCAGGTGGCTGAACTCGATCCGCCCGCCCTCGCGCCAGCGCTGCGCGCCGCCACCGCTGCCGCCACTGAAGTCGCCGAAGTACAGCTGCTCCACCGGCGCGCCGGTCTCGGCGTCGACGACCTCGAAGTGGAAGCGCGCGACCTCGGCCGCGGCCTCCTCCTCGTCGATCCGGATCAGCTGCTCCTCGGGCCCGGGCCGCAACTCGCGCAGCGCCACCAGGCGCCCGCCGACCCGCACGGCCAGGCGGAACTCGTCCTCCCACAGGCCCCGGATCTCGAAGCTCCCGTTCGGGCTGCTCTTGTGGCGGTGATTGTCCGAGGCGAACAGCCAGTCCCAGCCATTGCGCAAGCGCCGATCCGACTGGAGCTCCAATCCAGCGACCACCGGGTCGCCCGCCGGATCCACCAGCCTCCCCCGCAACACGCGCTCCGGCGCCAGCACCAGATCAGCTCGGTGCTCGCCCGGTCCATCGATCGGCAGGCTCTGCTCCGCGACGCCATAGCCCTCGGCCCAATACAAGGCCGAGCACTCCCAGCCCAGCGGCCAGGACGGGTCGGTCGGCCAGCTGGCGCGGCGGCAGGAATAACCGCCGTCCTCCCCGCTGTGCACGGTGATGCTGTGCGCCGGCAGATCGAGGTCGATCTCCGCGCCGGCCACCGGCGTGCCATCGGGCGCCCGCACCACACCCCAGATCTGCAGCGGCAGCTCCGGCCCGCCCAGGCGAAGCTCGAGCTCGGTCTGCTCCGGCGCCAAGAGATGGTCCTCCGCCTCCCAGTAGCCCGAGTGCCGCGCTTCGATCACCATCGGCACACGCGGGAGCTCGGCGAAGGCGAACCCCCCGTCCGGACCGCTGCGGGCTTCGAGCTCGCCATCGCCGAGCACCCGGCTCATGACGACGCCGCGGTTGCTGCCGCCGTCCGCCAGCGAAGCGAAGACGTAGGCGCCCTCGACCGGCGTGCCGTCCGGGGCCACCACCCGGCCGTGGACGGTGCGGGTGCGAGCCAGGACCAATTCGACCTCCTCGACCTGGTCGCCCGCCGCCAGCGGCGCGCTGGCGAAGCCGATCGCGCGGAAGCCCGGCGCGCGCGGCACGAGGCGGAAGGCGCGACCGAGACCGGGAACCTCGAAGCGCCCCTGGTCGTCAGTCAACACTTCCCAGGAGCTGCCCCGCGGCTTCCGCCAGCGCAGACGATCGGCCTCGGTGCGACGACTCAGCTGGACTTCGGTCGAGGCCTCGACCACGGCTCCGGGGATCGGCGCGCCCGTCTCGTCCACCACGCGACCGCGCACCCGCGCCGCGCTCGGCAGCTCCAGGCGGATTCGGTGGATGCCGTCGGGCCCGGGCTCGGGCCAATGGCCCGCGACGTGGTAGACCGTCGGCGGGATCGCCGGCGACCCCTCGGTGCGGAGGACCAACAAGGAGTCCTCCTCTTCGAGGGAGAACTCCCAGAGACCGTCGCGGTCGGCGACGGCGTCGAGTCGTTGCAGCTCTCGATCCCGCCGGATCTCGGCCGAGATGGCCGCCCCGATGGCCGGCGTGTCGCTCTCCTTCCAGACCATCTCGACGCGCACGCGCGGGCCAGGCGTGACGGTTGCTGGCGCGCTTTCCTCGGTGAGGTCAATTCGGCCGGCGCCCTCCTGCGGAGGGAGCTCGGGATGGGCGGCGGCCGGCAGCCCTTCGGCGTCGAGGCCGCTCCGGTCCAGGGGAGGAGCACCAGGGTCGTCTCCGCTCGGCGAAGCGCTCCACCACACCAGGGCAATGGCCGCCGCCAGCAAGACCGGCAGCCACCAACGAATCCGAGGCATGGGAGTCACCCTTGCAGGATCCCGGGCCCTGCTGGCAGGGTCAAGCCGCCGGCGAGGGTACCGTCGAGCAGCGCGATCCGGTCCCGGCCTGGAGAGGAAGGGCGGTCTGGCGAATCGGCTGCCCGCGCGACGCGAATCCGATCATTGGCCGACGCCGGGATCACCCATGCCTGATACTTGGCCCGCCAGATCCAGCCCCAAAACAATCGATGTCTGACCCCGAATTATTCGACGTCTGACCCCAAAATGGTGGCGAAGAGGTAGATGGCCATCCAGTCGCCTTCGGTGGTGCCTTGGAGGAGGTAGAGGGCGCCGTGGGCTTCGGGCAGATCGAGGGCGTCGCGGAAGGCGATCTGGCTGGTGCTGGGGAGGGCCAGGGTGACGGCTTCGGTGGTGCCGGGCAGGGTGGTCTCGAAGGTCGGGATCGGGCGCTCGACCTCGCGCGCCAGGAAGTCCAGGTCGACCGCGATCCGGCCGGAGCGGAACTGGGCGCCGTTCACCTTCAGGCGCAGGCCTTCGTGCAGGGTGCCGATCTTGGGGTCGGCGATCCGCATGCCGCTCGGTTCGACCTCGACCACCTCGTAGTCCTTCACGTAGGCGGTGGTGTTGCCGACCAACAGCACCGCGTCCTGCCGCTCCATCGCCACCAGCTTGAGGTGGTTGCGCTCCTCGATGCCTTCGCTCTGCTTCAGCCGTTCGATCTGCTCGATCATGGCGGCGCGCTCGGCGACCTCCGGCTCCAGCGTGGGCCAACCGGCGGTGCGGCTGAGTTCGAGGGCCTCGAAGGCCTCCGCCGGGCCGGTCAGGATCACGGCGTCGTACAGGAGGTTGATGCGGTCGTCGCGGTGACGGGTGAGCGCCGTCTCCAACCAGCGGTGCTGCGCCGGCTGCAACAGCGCGACCAGGTTGCCGCCCTCGAGCGGCACCAGCTGGTCCGCCCCCTCGACGAAGGCGGGCTCCAGGTGCGCCGCCAACAGCTCGGCGAAGCGGTGCGCGTCCATCAACCGCACGCCGTCCTGCTCCTCGACCAAGGGCGCCTCGATCGAGAGCTCCGCCGCGGCCGGCTCTTCCTCTTCGGGATCAGCCCACCGGCACAGATCGCCCACCTCATAGATGACCAGGGTGCGCGCCTCGACGACGGCATCCTGCGGAGCGGGGCAGGCGAGCAAGAGCGACAGGGCGATCAGCATGTCAACGAGTCCGAGAAGGGTGGTGGCTCACCCGGGTCCGGGCGACGCCGCCGGCGGAGGTCACCCGCTCCACGCGCAGA
>CAZXTO010000299.1:0-4538 GCA_964643675.1 uncultured Planctomycetales bacterium | reverse complement strand
TCCGGCGCAGGGTGTGGAGCGCCATCTCGGCCGCCCGCGGGGAGTCGCTGCGGCGGGAGGCCGCGAGCAGCCAGCGCAGGTCATCGGCGCGCGGGAACATCGGCGGCGGCCCGAAGCCGCCGTGCTCGCTGTTGAAGCGGCCGGCGAGCTGCTGGATCCAGCGCCGCTCGGCCTGCTGGTAGTCGGCCGGCTCGGGCAGCGGTCGCGGCGCGGCGGCCGGCATCTCGAAGGCCAGCGCGGCGCCGAGCTGGTCGGCGGCGGCGTCGATCTCGGGCCGTCGCTCACGCCAGGCCAGCTCCAGGCTCTGGAGCAGCTCGCGGAAACCTGGCCGGCCGTACTTCTCGCGCGGCGGGAAGTAGGTGCCGCCGTAGAAGGGCTCGAGCTCGGGGGTCAGGAAGACGGTCATCGGCCAGCCGCCGCTGCCGGTCATGCGCTGGACCGCCGCCATGTAGAGCTCGTCCAGGTCGGGGCGCTCCTCGCGGTCGACCTTGATCGAGATGAAGTGGGCGTTCAGGAAGGCGGCGATCTCGGGGTCCTCGAAGGACTCCCGTTCCATCACGTGGCACCAGTGGCAGGCCGAGTAGCCGATGCTCAGGAAGATCGGCTTGTCCTCCTCCCGGGCGCGCGCGAGGGCTTCGGACCCCCACGGATACCAGTCGACCGGGTTGTAAGCGTGCTGAAGGAGGTAGGGCGAGGTCTGCCCCTCGAGGTGATTGGGCTGGTGCACGGGCGGTTCCGCGGGTTCCGGGGCCTGGAAACTGGCCAGACTCAGGAGGATGGACGGAAGAGGCTGGAAGGGCATGACTTAGGCTCGTTGGCCTGGTCAGGCCGACGGCCGATCCGGGCGCCGGAGGCCTCTTTAGGGTAGGGAAGTTGGTGCTTCGGCCGCGATCTGGTAGAAAATGCGCTCAATGGGCTTCTTCCAACGCCTCATCAAGGGAGCGGAAGAACGCGACGGAAACCGCGACCGCTCCCCGGACGAAGCCCGATCCGACGCCGATTTCGGCGAGGAATTTCGGGCTTTAACACAAGAGATCCGCCTCCTCCGTGAAAAGATCGGAGAGCTAACCGGATCATCCTCGTCTGCTGGCCGTAGCCGGCGAGGTGGGAAGGGCAGAAGCCGAAAGGCCGAGAGCCCCGAGAGAGAGAACGAGCGTCAACCGCAACGCCGCGGGCTGCCGAAGGAGCCGCCCGAGGACGCGCCGACCGGCCCCTTGGTCGACTACCTGCGCAAGCAGGACGTGGTCGTCTACGAAGGGCAGGACGACCTGGCCCGGAACGAGGCCTTCGAGCACCTGGCCCGCCACATCGGCACGCACTTCGATCTCGTGGGACCGTTCTACGAGAAGATGAAGCGGGCGGTGGCTTCCGGCCACGGGCAGCGCATCGACATCGATCGTTGGTCCGAGCACGAACGCTCCGCCGCCGTGCAGCTGGGCACCATGTTGCACCGGCACGGCCTGCTCAAGGACTTCTACTACCACCGCTCGCCGAAGAAGCAGCTGCGCGTCATCCCGACCAAGGACGGTTCGACGGCGCAGTTCCTGACCGGCGGCTGGCTGGAGATCTACGTCTCCTGGCTGCTGACGCGGCGCCTGAAGTCGCGCATGAGCCCGGCCAAGTTCCAGGTGCTGTTCAACGTCAAGGGCACGCTGCCGAACCGGCGCGAGTTCGAGGCCGATCTGATGGCCAACGTCGACGGCCGCATGCTGTGGGTCGAGTGCAAGACCGGCAACTGGCAGGACTACTCGGCGCGCTTCAAGGGCCTGGTCAAGATCTTCGGCTGCGACCGTGAGAGCGCCGCGCTGCTGCTGATCCGGCCGCCGGACGCCAGCACCCGGAGCCGCGCCACCGACATGCTGGACATGACCCTGATCTCCCTCGAGGAGGTCGACGGCTTCATGAACCGCTTCCTCGGCATCAGCGAGAGCGAGGCCGCGCGCGACCGCTTCCGCGAGCGGGACGCGGACGACCGCACCGCGCCGCTGCCGGTCGGCATGGTGCCGCCGCTGTCGGAGGACGAGGTCCCGCTCGAGGACGCGGAGCCGGCGCGCAAGCTCGGCCACGTCGACCTCGATGGCAACAACGAGTCCGCAGTCGGCAGCGGCCGTCGTCGCCGGCGAGGCCGGCGCGGTGGTCGGGGACGGCGTCGTTCGGCCGCGGCTGCGGCCGAGAACGAAGCCCGCCTGAACGATCCCTTGCCGATCGAACCGGTGGATGGGGAGAGCGCCGAGGGCGGCGCGGCGGCAGAGGCCGCCCCCGAGCCGGCCAGCGAGGACCGGGAAGAGCGGGGCAGCGGCCGTCGTCGCCGCCGCCGTCGCCCGAGCCCCTTCGCCGATGG
The DNA here is from genome assembly GCA_964643675.1 of uncultured Planctomycetales bacterium. Classification (GTDB taxonomy): domain Bacteria; phylum Planctomycetota; class UBA1135; order UBA1135; family UBA1135; genus J029. The sequence goes on along the minus strand of CAZXTO010000299.1, from coordinate 2,197 downwards.
CGACAGGGAAGCCAAGCCGGCCGCCAAGGACGCCGACGAGGACCCGGTCGCCCAGGTCGAAGAGGCGATCCAGAGCGCCACCGAGACCCTGGCGGATCTCGCGGCAGCGGTGGACGCCGACGCCGCCGCCGAGGGCGATGCGGAGCCGGGCGATGCGAGCGCGGAGCCGGCCGAGGCCGATGCCGAGGGCGAAGGGGGCACCAAGCGCCGCCGCCGCCGTCGTCGTCGCCGCCGCAAGTCGGATGACGAGGCCGTCGCCGAGGAGGCCGGGGCGCAAGAGGCCGACGCCACCGAGGAAGGCGCCGATGAACCCGCCGTCGCCAAGAGCGAGGCGGACGCCTCTGACGGGGCGGCCGAGGTCGAGACCGGGGAGGCCGAAGCGGCCGATCCGGAGCCGGCCGAGGAAGCGGTCGCGGAGGAGGCGCCCAAGCCGCGCCGCCGCCGCCGCCGCAAGCCCAAGGCGGAAGCCGAGGCCATGGCCGCCGAAGCCGAGCAGGCCGACGCGGCGGAGGAAGTGGCCGAATCCACGACGCCGGTCGAGGAAGCCGCCTCCGAGGAAGCTCCCCCGCGGGAAGCCGCCGATGCCAAGGCGGAATCCAAGGTCGAGGTTGACGCCGAGGCGGAAGTCGAGACTGCGGTCCAGGCCGAGCCGGAACCGGAACCGGAGCCGGAGCCGGAAGCCGCGGAATCTGCGGCGGAGCCCGAGCCCGAGCCCGAGCCCCAGCCCGAGGAAGACGAAGAGGACGAGACCGAGGCTCTGGCCGAGGAGAAGAAGTCCGCGCTCGGCGTCACCATCGCGCCCGACCTGGCCGCGATGTTCGCCAAGCCGAAGGACGACTGAGCCCCTTCACGACCCCAAAAAGGAACCGGGCGCGCTTTCCAGCGCGCCCGGTCTCGTTTTGGTGGGCAGAGGCAGAGTCGAACTGCCGACACACGGATTTTCAATCCGTTGCTCTACCAACTGAGCTACCCGCCCAAGGCGGCCGAAAGGATACCCCGTCGGTGGCGGTCGCGCCACCGGGCCCGCGGCGATTCTGGCCCTCTGCCGAGGCTCCCGGGCGGGCTCACCAGCCCGCCTGTTGCTCGACCGCTTGGTAGTCCTCCCGACCGGCCGGCACGATCCACTCCGCGCCCAGCGGCTGGCCCGCGGCGTCGAAGGCCTGGACCCGGTACTCGCCGAAGATGGCCTCGTCCCAGGCGTGGAGGTCCGGCGTCTCCCCGCGCTGCGCGATCGGGGCGACCTGGCCCGCCAGCTCCGGCGGCGCGGTGAAGCGCAGCCGGTGGATGCGGGTGGCGGGCTCACCGGCCAGGTCGCGGAGGTCCACCAGGACCGAGCGCGCGGCTTCCATCTCCACGCGGATCACCCCGGCCAGCTCCGCCTCGGTCACCGGCCGCTCGACCCGGCGGTAGCCGGCGCGACGGACCTGGACGCTCTCGACGTCCGCAGCCAGGTGTCCGAGATGGAGGAACCCCTCCGCGTTGCCGCGGTCCAGATGGATCGGTGCCCGCTCCGGACCGAAGACCCAGAAGTCCGCGCCGCGGATCCGCTCGCCGGTCCCGGCCTCGACCGCCTCCAAGCGGAGCGGGCGGACCGGCGGCACCGGCAGCAGCACTCCGCTGCTGCCCGCGGGGGCCTCGACGCTGCGGTCCTCGGTCGCCGACCAGGCCGCCACGATCCGGTAGCGACCGGGGAGCAGGTCCTCGACCAGGAATTCCCCGCCGGGAAGCAGCCGCCCGGTCTCGATCGACCGCCCGGCTTCCGCCGGCGGGTCCACCGGCACCGCTTCGATCCGGGTCCGGCCGCCCTCCGGCCAGGTCCCGGCGCGGGGGACCAGCCGGCCGCGGATGCTCAGCCGCTCGACGGGCGCGGTGGCCCGCAGGGCGACGACCACGCGCTCGCCGGGCATCAGCGGCGCGGTGGCCTGCCGGTCGGAGTGCACCACCTGCTCGCCCCATCGCGCGGAGGCGTAGGGCAGGGAGGGCGCCAGCATCTCGACCTCGAGCCGGCCCTGCTCGTCGGTGATGCCGTGCACCTGAAGCCCGAGCAGCTCGGGCCGGTCCATGCTCTCGCCGGCCCAGCGCACCTCGTCCTGGAACAGCTCGGGGCGCCCTTGGATCCGCCCCGGGCCGCCGTCGACCACCGCGCCGGGTACGGGCGCTCCCGTCGCGTCCTGGACCTCGAAGATCACCGTTCCTC
>CAZXTO010000298.1:0-4538 GCA_964643675.1 uncultured Planctomycetales bacterium | reverse complement strand
TGGCCACAGGAGGCCCTCAGAAGGCTTATTTTTTTAATTTTCGGGCCTGGGGCGCGCACCGACGGCCACCGCTTCCTGAGCCAGGCGCGCGACGCCGGCGCGGCGGTCGCCCTGGTCCAGCCGGACCGCGGGGAACGCCCCGAGGGGTTGGCGGTGGTGGTGGTGGAGGACACCTTGGCGGCGCTCGGCGAGCTGGCTCGTTTCCACCTGGATCGCCTCGGCGCGCCGGTGGTCGGGATCACCGGCAGCGTCGGCAAGACCACCGCCAAGGACCTGCTCGGGCAGCTGCTCGGCGGCCCCGCGGCGGGCGTGCACACCGCGCCGGCCTCCTACAACTCCGAGGTCGGGCTGCCGCTGGCGGTGCTGGCGGCGCCCGCCGGCAGCCGCTTGCTGGTGCTCGAGTACGGCGTCAACGCGCCCGGCGAGATGGACCGGCTGCTGCGCATCGCGCGCCCGCGTCACGCCTGGCTGACGGCCCTGTCCGCGGTCCACCTGGAGGGCATGCACGACCTCCACACCATCGCCCACGAGAAGAGCCGGCTGGCGGCGGCGGTGCAGGAGACCGGTTGGGTCTGGAGCACGCCCCTGGTGCAGGAGATCGCCGCCGACTACGGCTGCCGCTGGCCCGAGGGCGCCCGCAGCGCCGGCCTCGATGGTCAGGACGGCCGCGGGCGGGTGCTGGAAGCCGCGCCGGGCCGCTGGTTGGTCGAGCTGCCGGGGCTGGGCAAGCTGAGGCTGCCGGTGGTGGCGCGCCACGAGGCCGAGCTGTGCGCGGTCGGCGCCGCGATCGCGCTCGATCTGGGGGTCGCCGAGGAGGAGCTGCGCCGCCGGCTGCAGGAGCTGCGGCGCCCGCGCGGCCGGCTCAGCGTGCACGACTTCGGCGCGGTGCAGGTCCTGGACGACTCCTACAACTCCAGCCCGGCGGCGCTCGACGCCGCGCTCGAGGTGCTGGCTGGCTGGCCCGACGCGCAGCAGCGGGTCGCGGTGCTGGGCACCATGCACGAGCTGGGCGAGCAGGCCGCCGAGATCCACCGCTCCTGCGGCGCCGACGCCGCCCGCCGCTGCGACGCCCTGCTCGGGGTCGGCCGCGGCGGCGCCTGGATCGCCGAGGGCGCGCAGGCGCTCGGCTGCCCGCGGGTGGAGACCGCCGCCGAGCTGTCCGAAGCCGAAGGCCGCCTGCTGGCCCAGCTCGAGCCGGGCACGGTGGTGTTGTTGAAGGCCTCCCGCGCCGAAGGACTCGAGCGGCTGCTGGGCGGCATCGACCGCGCCGCCGCGCGCCTCGGCGGACGGGAGGAGAGCCGGTGATCCCGCTGATCCAGGAGTGGCTCGAGGGCCTCTGGATCCACTTCTACGCCCTGCGCTACATCACGGTCCGAGCCGGCCTGGCCGCGGCCGCGGCCTTCGTGCTGGCGCTCAGCCTGGGCCGGCCGCTGATCCGCGCCCTGCGCGCGGCGGGGGTCGGCGAGGACGTCGGCGGCAACGACGACGCCGAGGTCGGCCGCCTGCACCAGGAGAAGGGCAAGGGCGGCACGCCCACCATGGGCGGGGTCTTCTGGGTCACCGCGGTGCTCGGCAGCACCTTGCTGTTCGCCGACCCGACCGAGCTGCTGGTGCTGCTCGGCGCCGTGCTGCTGGTCGGCATGGGCACCCTCGGCTTCTTCGACGACTGGATCAAGTGGAAGCGCGAGGGCGGCCGCAACGGCCTGTCGCGCACCACCAAGCTGTTCTGGACCGTGCTGCTCACCGGCTACGTGGCGGTGATGCTCTGGTACATGGGCGAGGGCACCGGCCGGCCCGAGATCGGTCGCATCTACGTGCCGCTGCTGAAGGACTTGTTCGCCCAGACCGAGCACCTCGGCCTGTGGGGCCTGGCGATCTTCGTCATCTTCGAGGCCTTCGTGATCCTGGCCTGCACCCACGCCGTCAACGTCACCGACGGCCTCGACGGGCTCGCCGCCGGCGCCGGCCTGATCACCTTCACCGCGCTGACGGTGGCGGTGTACATGGTCGGTCACGCCGAGTGGGCCGATTACCTGAGCCTGCCGCAGATCTCCGGCGCCGGCGAGGTGGTGGTGATGGGCGGCGCGATCCTGGGCGCCACCCTCGGCTTCCTGTGGTTCAACGCCAGCCCGGCGCAGATCTTCCTCGGCGACAGCGGCGCGCTGCCGATGGGGGCCATGATCGGCTACTTCGCGATCGTCTCCAAGCAGGAGCTGGCGCTGCCGCTGCTGGCCGGCGTGTTCGTGTTCGACGTCGCCACCAGCCTGATCCAGATCTACTGGTTCAAGTTCACCGGCAAGCGGGTGTTCCGCAAGGCGCCGATCCACCACGCCTTCGAGCTCGGCGGCCTGGCCGAGCAGAAGATCGTCACCCGCTTCTGGATCGGAGGCGCGGTCTCCGCCACCCTCGGGCTGCTGCTGTTGAAGGTCCGATGACGCTCAGCCGCCCGCTCCGCGCCGACCTGACGGCGATGTTGGCCTGCGTGATCGCGCTGTCGATCACCGGGCTGATGATGGGCCTCTCGGTCGCCCCGCCCGGCGAGGGCTGGGCCCGGCTCAGCACCCACTGCATGCACCTCGCGCTCGGCCTGGGCGCCTTCGTGGCCGCCGCCGCGGTGCCGGTCCCGCAGGCGCGGCAGGTGGTGCCGGGGCTGATCCTGCTGCTGTTCGGCGTGCTGTGGGCGATGCTCCTGGTGCCCGGCTTCGGCCACGAGAGCCACGCCGCGGTGCGTTGGATCATGATCGGCTCGCAGCCGCTGCAGCCCTCGGTGATGCTGCAGTGCCTGTGGCCGGCGGCGCTGGCCGCCTGGATTGCGGAGGACCCGCTGCGCTGCCGCCAGCATCCGGCCCTGTGGCGGTTGATGCTGCTGTTCGCGGTGCTCACCACCCCGGTGCTGCTGCAGCCCGACTTCGGCTCGGTGGTGATCCTGGCGGTGGCGACTGGCATGCTGTTCTTCTTCGCCGGCGCCCCGCTCGGCTTCCTGCGCCAGCTGGTGCCGATCCTGATCCTGGCGCTGCTGGTGGCGCTGCTGCTGTTCGACCACGTCGACGCCCGCCTGAGCTCCTTCCTGAAGCGCGAGGCCGGCCTGCAGGCGGTGCGCGCCCAGGAGGCCTTCGCCGCCGGCGGCCTGAGCGGCGCCGGCCCGGGCCTCGGCACCATGAAGATGGGCTGGGTGCCCGAGGGGGAGACCGACTACGTGCTGTCCCTGATCGCCGAGGAGTGGGGCCTGATCGGCACCCTTACGGTGTGGTCGCTTTTCGTCGCCTTCACCCTGTTCGGCGTGCGCGCCGCGCGTCGCGCCGAGAGCCGCTACGCCGCGCTCCTGATCGCCGGCGCCACCTTGATGATCTCGCTCCAGGCGGCGCTCAACATGGCGGTCGTCACCGGCATCGCCCCGCCCAAGGGGCTGCCGCTGCCCTTCATCAGCCGCGGCGGCTCCTCCATCCTCGCCCTGTCGGCGCTGCTCGGCCTGGCCGTGCGCGCCGCCTACCAGCCCGCGCCCCGCGGCTTCGCGGCGGCCGAGACCTGCCCATGAACCGACTCCAACAATCCGGGCTGATCGCCCTCGTCCTGCTGCTCGTCATCGCCGCCGCCGGCTCCTTCCTCGGCCGCGGCAAGGTCACCGAGCGCTCGATCGACAGCTCCGCCGTGGTGCTGGAGCCGAGCTCGCAGAGCGACGAGGTCGACCTCTACTCCCTGCGCGAGCGGCTCAGCGCGCGCGACTTCGAGCGCGAGCCCTTGCCCGACCCGCTCGACGTCTACCGGCCGCAGCCGGTCGACGCCTCGGCCGACCCGCAGGAGATCCAGATCCACCCGCTGGTCGACGAGCCGGGCGGCGGTGCGGCGCCCTCGCCCGGGCCGCCGCCTCCCCCGAGCTCCTCGCCGCGGACGGTGAAGGTGCGCGGCGGCGACTCGCTCCAGCGCCTCGCCAAGCGCGAGCTCGGCGACAAGGACCTTTGGCGGCTGCTGGCCTCGGTCAACGGGCTGCGCTCGCCCTACACGATCCAGGCCGGCCAGAGCCTGAAGCTGCCCAGCGAGGAGGCGGTCGCGGCCAGCTTGCAGGCGATGGGGCGCGGGTCGGGCGCCGGCGCCAGCGGCAACGGCGGCGGGCAGACCGGACCGGCAGCCGCCGGCGGCAGCCGCCAGCACGTGGTGCGCAGCGACGAGACCCTGGGCGAGATCTCGCAGCGCTACTACGGCACCAGCAAGCACTGGCAGCACATCCTGCGCGCCAACGGCCTGTCCGACCCGCGCGAGCTGCGCGCCGGCAAGACCATCACCATCCCGCCGCCGCCGCAGTGAGGCCGATGCGCTTCCTGTTCGTCGGCGGCGGCACCGGCGGGCACCTGGCGCCCGCCCTTGGCCTGGCCGAGGAGCTGCGCGAGCGCGGGCACCGGACCCTGTTCCTGACCAGCGGCCGCCAGGTCGAGGAGGACTTCCTGCGCGAGGCCGGGGAGTGCCGCTCGCTCGGGGTGGACCGCAGCCGCCTGCCGCGGCCGCTGGCCCTCGCCCTGGCGCTGGCCCGCGCCCGCCGCGAG
>CAZXTO010000297.1:0-4563 GCA_964643675.1 uncultured Planctomycetales bacterium | reverse complement strand
GGCGGTTGGCGGCGCGGTCGGGGCCGGCCGGCTGCTGGACGAGGGCGAGGCGCATGGGCCTCAGTCTGCCGCTTCCAGGCGTTCCTTCAAGCGGTCGAGGGCCGCGCCCCAGCGCTCCTTGGCCGGCCCCACCAGCGCCTGGCGGGCGAGCTGCGACTGCTGCACCGCCACCCGGCAACGCCCGGCGCCCCGCGCCTCGATCCAGACCGCGACCACGCTGCCGTCGGCGCTCCAGGTGTAGCGCAGCGACTTCGGCGCGGTGGCGGTGCGCAGCTCCAGCGCCGCCTCCGGCAGCCAGCTCCGCCGCCGCCGCCCATCCTTCCAGGCCTGGAAGGCGGCCTCAGGCGCTGCGCCGATGGTGCGGCTGGCGTTGGCGCTGTAGCCGCCCTCCTGCTGGTGCTTCTGCCGCAGGCCGCGCTCCTGCTCGAAGCCGACCGTGATCATTTGCACCCACCAGCCGCCGATCTCCGGATGCTCGGCGCCGAGCCAGCGCGCGATCTCGCGGTGCGCCCAGCCCGCCGCGCCGGCCGCGTCGAGCCGGGCCAGCCAGTCCGTCCAGCCGATGCCGGTCGCCTCGCGCACCGCCGCGTCGCCGACCCCGGCGATCTTCCGCCGAGAGGATCCACTCCCGCTCCTAGCCATACCGCAGCCTAGCAGGGGAACGACCGAGCTGGCTGCGCCGGCTTCAGCCGCGCCGTTCCAAGGGCACCGACTCCGGATCGAAGACGAAGTCCAGCCGCACCACCGCCCCGACCTCGTCCGGCACCGTGACGTCCTTCCAGGGCAGGAACTCGGCCGGGTTGCCGCTGCTCACGCTGCCGACGCAGACGCCGACGTAATGGTCCCAGGCCTGGCGCTGTTCGTCGTAGATGCGCGAACTCTCGATCCCCTCGACCCGGTAACGGCCGGCGGCGTCGGTGGTGGCCCCGGCCACCCTCCAGCGGGTGGCGAAGCCGCCGTGCAGGGTCACGGCCACGCCGGCCAGCGGCCGCCCGGCGGGGTCCCGCACCTCGCCGCACAGCACCGGCCCGGAGTCACTGGGCGCATCCCAGGCCGCATGCGGGGCGCTCCCAGGATCCGCCGGCGGCGGGCAGCAGCCTTCCCCGGCGTCGGTGGCGGCGCAGGCGCCAATCATCAGGGCCAGGAGGAACGGAGGGAGGGCGAACAGAACCCGGTGCAGGAGCAGACCCGTCTTCATACCGAGCCAAAGCCGCCGCCGCCGTTTCCTTGGGGTTCTTCCAGCCGCGCGCCGTCGCCGACCGTGCACACCGTGGTCCAGACCGCGCGACCGAGCGCCCGGTGGGCGGCCGCGGCCAGGCCGTCGGCGTAGTCGGCGGCGGCGGCCTCCGGCACCAGGTGGATGCTGACGCCGCCGAAGCCGCCGCCGCTGAGCCGCGCGCCGAGACAATCCGGGTCGGCCTGGGCGTGCGCCACCAGCAGATCCAGCTCGGGGCAGGAGTTCTCGAAGCACTCCTGGCTGCTGCGGTGGGAGTCGAACAACAGCTGGCCGAAGCCGGCGGCGTTGCCGTCGCGCAGGCGCACCACGGCCTCGCGCACCCGCTCGTTCTCGCCGACCACGTGCAGCGCGCGCCGTCGCGCCAAGGGATCGAGCGCGGCGCTGTGCTCGTCCAGCATCTCGCGGCTGACGTCGCGCAGGCTGCGCACCCCGGGCTCGAGCACCGCCAGCTGCTCGACCGCCCGCTCGCAGCTGGCGCGGCGCTCGTTGTACTCGGCGGCGAGGTCGTGCTTGACCCCGGAGTCCGCTACCACGAAGGCGAAGCCGGGCAGCAAGGGGCAGTAGCGGCGCTGGAGCCCGCGGAAGTCGGTCTGCAGCAGCTGGCCGGCGCTGCCGAACAGCGAGCTGAGCTGGTCGAGCAGGCCGGTGCGGGCGCCGACCGCGCGCGACTCGGCCTCCTGGCCGATGCGCGCCAGCTGCTCCGGCGGCAGCTCCAGCTCCAGGCAGCGGCCCAGGGCCAGCAGCACGCTGACCTCGAGCGCCGCCGAGCTGCTCATGCCCGCCGCCAGCGGCAGCTCGCTCACCAGGGCCACCTGGAAGCCCGGCAGGCAGAGGCCGCGCTCGAGCAGAGCGGCGCTGATGCCGCGCAGGTAGTTGCTCCAATCTCCCGCAGGGCCGCGCTGGGCGGCCTCGGCTAGCGCGAAGCGCCGGCGCTGCTCGGGCAGGTTGAAGCTGAGCGCCTCGACCGCGCCGTCTTCGGTCAGCGCGACCGCCGCCGCGGTGCGGAAGCCGGCGGCGCAGGACAGCACCAGGCCCTCGTTGTAGTCGGTGTGGTTGCCCAGCACCTCGAGCCGGCCCGGCGCGCTGGCGATGGCCTCCGGCCGCCGCCCGTAGGAGGCGAGGAAGAACTCGGAGGCCTGGCGGACCAGCGGCACGGCCGGACAGTCTAGCCCGCGGCCGAGGACCCGGGCGGACCGGCGGCGGCGGCGCGGGCGAGCGCGGAGCCTCCCGCGAGCCTCGCCAGGACCGCCGCCAGCATCAGGAAGCCGAGCAACATCAGCGCCAGCCGCAGGATCTCGAAGACCGCCGCCTCCTCGCCCGTCAACACCCCGACCGCGACCCCGATCGGGATCAGCGCCAGCCGCAAGGACCACACCAGCAAGCGCTCCAGCACGGTGTCCTGCGGCACCAGGAAGCTGAAGGCGAACAGGCTCAGGTAGGCCAGGTGCCACTTCATCAGGCTGAGGAAACTCCACAGCTGGATCTCGCCGCGGTCCGCCCACATGCCGCGCGGCGCCTCCAGCAGCCGGTGGATGCCGACCTGGAGGTGCAGGTTCTCCCCGAAGTCGAGCAGCGCCACGCCCAGGATGGCGCCGATCGCCAAGCCGCTGAGCGCGTGCGGGCGCAGCGCGTGCAGGCCGCGCGCCGCCGCCACCAGGCAGGTGCTGAAGGCCAGCACGAAGAGGTTGTCGAAGTAGAGGAACCAGCGCAGGGTGCCTTGGGCGGCCTCGGCCAGCTCGGCGTTCCAGGCCCGGGGTTCGGCCGCGCGCTCGAAATGCTGCTGGGTGACGCCGCCGCCGGCGATCGCGGCGCCCGCCATCGCCAGGATCAAGAAGGCGGCCAGCAGCGCCAGGCGCGAGGACAGGCGGAGGGTGCGGTGAGGATCCATCGCGCCCCAGGCTAGGCCGGCGGCCGGCCCTCGCCGGATCCGCGCCCCGAGGCCGGCCCGGCCAGGATCCGCTCCAGGTAGGCCGCGGCGGCCGGCCCGTCGAGGAAGGAGCTGGCGTAGTCGCGGTCCTGCAGGCCGGGGGTGAGCGCCCAGGAGTACTTGGCGGTCTCCTTGTTCAGCACCGCCGCGGCCAGCTCGACCGGGTCCGGCAGGCCGTCGCGGCGCAGCTCGGACAGGGTCCGGTGGGCGTCGTCGGCGCTGCATCCGGGCAGGCTGAGGGCGAAGCCGCGATTCGACACCTCGAGGCCGCGGCCGGCGAGCAGCGCGGTCAGGGTGTTCACGACCCGATCGGAGTCCCAGACCAGGAGGTGGACGCCGCGCCCCTCCTCCACCAAGAAGTCCTGATGCAAGCCGAGCTCGGCGTAACGCGCGCGGCCCTCGCGCAGCAGGCTGCGGGCGGCCCCGTCGAGGTAGCGCGGCTCCTCGCGGCCCTCGTACAGCTCGCGCATGCGCTGGCGGATGCGGCCGTGCACCTCGCCGCCGGCGGAGGGCTCGAAGCGCGGCGCGCCGCCGCCCGCGGCCGGCTCGACCTGGATCCGGCGCGCCGCCTGATCGACCGCCAGCACCGCCCAGCGCCGCCCGGCGTAGACCACCTGCTGGCCGGGGAACAGGCCCTGGTGCCAGGCCATGCTGCCGAGGCTGCGGTTGCCGTGGACCACGCGGTACTCCTCGGCGGTCTCGAACACCGCGTAGAAGGAGTAGTGGCCGACGCGCTGCTCGCCCTCACGCCCGAGCAGCAGGCTGCCGTCCTCGGACTGCTCGAGAAGCTCGGCCGCGCCCATGCCGCGCAGCAGCTCGGTGAAGCCGGCCTGGTCGAGGCCGGCGAAGGGCGACCCCGGTCCGAGCAGGGACCACAGCTCGGCGGCGCGGGCGCCGTCGTGCTGGGCCACCACCGACAGCAGCTGGTGGACCAGGGTCGACAGGTGCAGCTCGCCGGCGGCCGGCGGCTCGCACCAACCCTCGAGCAGCAGCTCGAGCATCGCCACGCTCTGCAGCAGCGCCGGCCGCAGGCCGTCGAGGGCGCGCTCGCCCGGCAGGTCCGGCTCCGCCACCGCCAAGCGCAGCACCGGCCGGCCGTCGCGGCGGCCCGAGCGCCCGAGCCGCTGGCGCAGCGCCGCGACCGAGAAGGGCGCGCCGATCTGGGCGATGCTGGCCACGTCGCCGATGTCGATTCCCATCTCCAGGGTCGAGGTGCAGACCGCGGTGAAGGGCAGGCTGGACTGCTTGAGCCGCTGCTCGACCTGCTCCCGCAGCGCCTTCGACAGGCTGCCGTGGTGCGGCAGGAACTCGTTCGGCACCCGCGCCTGTTCGCAACGCTCCCGCAGGCGGTCGGCGTAGAGCTCGACCTCGCGGCGGCTGTTGGCGAAGACCAGGTGGT
>CAZXTO010000296.1:0-4607 GCA_964643675.1 uncultured Planctomycetales bacterium | reverse complement strand
CGCCGGCGTCCACGCCGGGCCGCGCCCCGAGCAGCTCGCGGCGGCCGGCGGGGGTGGCGGCGCCGTCGGCGATCCACTCCAGGACCTCGGGCAGGTCGAGGGTGGCGAGGGCGGCTTGCGGGAAGGCGTTCACGGGGGACGGCATGAATCCGGAGACCCAACAGCCTAGAATGGCCGGTTCATGGAGGCATCTTTGACGAGCAAACAGAGCGGAATTGTCGACAGCATCCTCGATCTGATCGGCGACACTCCGCTGGTCCGGCTGCCGGCGTCCTTCGCGCCGGAGCTGCGCTGCGAGGTCCTCTTGAAGATCGAGGCGGCCAACCCCGGCGGCAGCGTCAAGGACCGCATCGCCTTGCGCATGATCCGCCAGGCCGAGGCCCGCGGCGAGCTGACGCCGGGCGGGACCATCGTCGAGTGCACCTCCGGCAACACCGGCGCCGGCCTGTGCCTGGTGGCGGCCGCCCTGGGCTACCGCAGCCTGATCGTGATCCCGGACAAGATGAGCCAGGAGAAGATCGACACCCTGCGGGCCTTCGGCGCCGAGGTGGTGATCACCCCCTCCAACGTGCCCTCCGGCCACCCCGATCACTACCTGAAGGTGGCCGAGCGGCTCGCCGCCGGCATCCCCGGCGGCTGGTGGGCCAACCAGTTCTACAACCCGGACAACCCCGACGCCCATTACCACAGCACCGGCCCCGAGCTGTGGGCGCAGTGCGAGGGCCGCCTCGACGCCTTCGTCGCCGGCTGCGGCACCGGCGGCACGATCACCGGCACCGCCCGCTACCTGCGGGAGCAGAACCCCGCCATCCGCACCGTCGGCGTCGACCCGCCGGGCTCGGTCTACGAGCCCTACTGGCGCACCGGCGAGCTCGAGGAGGCCGGCAGCTACGCGGTCGAGGGCGTCGGCGAGGACGAGATCCCCGACACCTGGGACCGCAGCGTGATCACCGACTACGAGGTGGTCGAGGACGCCGAGTCCTTCGCCCTGGCGCGGCGCCTGTCCGAGACCACCGGCATCTTCGGCGGCGGCTCGGCCGGCATGGCGCTGGCCGCGGCCCTGCGCGTGGCGCGCCGCCTGCCCGAAGGATCCCGGGTGGTGGTGCTGATCCCCGACTCGGGCAAGAACTACCTGACCAAGGTCTACAACCAGGACTGGCTCAAGGACAACGCCTTCCTCGAGCCGGTGGCGGCCGAACGCGCCACCGTCGCCGACCTGCTGCGCGACAAGCCGCGCACCGCCCTGCTCCCCAGCGAGACCCTGGACCTGGCCTGGCGCCAGCTCGCCGACCGCGGCATCCGCCCGATCCCGGTGGTCGCCGCCCGCGACGATCGCGAGCTGCTCGGGGTGGTCGACGAGGCCGCGCTGCTGCGGCTGCTGGCCGCCGGCGAGGAGCTGGCCGACCACGCCATCGCCGACCACCTGCTCCCGGCGCCGGCCGTGCTGGAGGCCGGAGCCCCCTGGCGGGCCGCCCTCGAGGCCCTGGCCGAGACCGAGCCGGTGCTGGTGGCCGACGCCGACGGCTGGACCTCGCTCGACCGCCGCGACATCCTGCGCGGCCTGCCGCGGCTGCGCCACGCCTGAACCCGCCGCCCTCCCTGCCCCCGCTCTGCCTCCGCACCATGTCCGAACCGGGCCGCACCTCCTCGACCTCGAAGCACGACCACCACGGCTTCGCCACCCAGGCCGTCCACGCCGGCTGGGACCCCTTCGCCGAGCGCACCGGCGCCGTCATGCCGCCGATCTACATGACCAGCACCTACGTGCAGGACGCGCCGGCCGAACCGCGCCACGGCTACGAGTACACGCGCACCCAGAACCCGACCCGCTTCGCGTTGCAGGACGCGATCGCCCAGCTCGAAGGAGGATGCGCCGCCTTCACCTGCGCCTCGGGCATGGCGGCGGTCCACACCCTGCTGCTGACGCTCCAGCCCGGCGACCGCATCGTCGCCACGCGCGACCTCTACGGCGGCTCGCACCGCTTGTTCTCGAAGGTGCAGGAGCGCTTTGGGCTGGTGTTCGAGTACCGCGACACCACCCGCGCCGACGCCTTCGAGGAGCTGCCCGCCGACACCCGCCTGCTCTACCTCGAGACCCCCTCGAACCCGACCCTGGGCATCACCTCGATCCCGGCCGCGGCCGCGGCCGCGCAGCGGGTCGGCGCCGAACTGGCGGTCGACAACACCTTCGCCACGCCGGCGCTGCAGCGTCCGATCGCGCTCGGCGCCGACTACGTGATCCACTCCACCACCAAGTACATCGGCGGCCACAGCGACGTGGTCGGCGGCGCGCTGGTGACCAAGGACCCCGGCCGCGCCGAGGAGGTCTGGTTCCACCAGAACTCCGCCGGCACCGTCAACTCCCCCTTCGACGCCTTCCTGACCCTGCGCGGCCTACGCACGCTGGCGCTGCGCATGGAGCGCCACTGCCAGACCGCGGTCCTGCTGGCCGACTTCCTGCAGGGACACGACGGCGTCGGCGAGGTGCTCTATCCCGGCCTGCCGACGCACCCCAACCACGCCGCGGCCAAGGAGCAGATGAGCGGCTTCGGCGGCATGATCTCCTTCGTGCTCCCGGGCGGGGTCGAGCAGGCCACCGAGCTGGTGCGGCGCTGCGAGTTGTTCGCGCTGGCGGAATCGCTCGGCGGCGTCGAATCCCTGATCGAGCTGCCGGCGCCGATGACCCACGCTTCGGTACCGCCGGAGCAGCGGCGCGCGATCGGGATCGAAGACGGGCTCGTGCGCCTCTCGGTCGGCATCGAGGATCCGGACGACCTCCGCCGCGACCTCGAGCAGGCGCTGTCGGCGAGCCGCTGAGGCGGCCTAGGCGGCCGGGCCGGCTTCCCCGCCGGCCGGCGGCTGCGCCCCAAGCCCAGGAGCCGAAGGGGCTTCCGGAGCCTTGGGCTGCGGACCGACCTCGACGCGCTTCTTGAGGATGTTGCCGACCTTGAACTTCACCACCCGCTTGGGCGGCACCGCCACCTTCTCCAGCGTCTTCGGATTCTGGGCGATGCGGCCCGGCCGCGAGCGCACCTCGAAGACCCCGAACTTCCGGAACTCCAGGCGGTTGCCGCGAACGAGCTCCTCGGAGACTTCGTCCAGGAATCGCTGAATGATGTCCCGCACCAGGACCTTGGTCTGTCCGGTGCTGTCGGAGATCCTTTGGACCAGGTCCCGCTTGGTGATCGTGTTCAGCTCGGGGTTGTCCATGACCGCGTGAAGGGAGCGACGGAAAGGGGGAGGGCAAACAGCCCTACATCCTTGAAGTATGGTAACTTGCGCCGGCCCGTCAAGTCCAGGTCGAGGCTGGGGGCGGACTTCCAGGAGGTAGCTGGCGGGGCCGTGGTTGAGCAGCTCGACCTCCATCTCGGCGCCGAAGACCCCCTCCTCGACCCGCAGACCGGCCTCGCGCAGGCTGGCGCAGGCCAGCTCCACCAGCTCCGCGGCCGGCTCCGGGGCCAGGGCCGAGTCGAAGGAGGGGCGGCGCCCCTTGCGGGTGTCGGCCGCCAGGGTGAACTGGCTCACCACCAGCACTTCGCCCCCGACCTGGGTCAGGTCCAGGTTGGTGCGCCCCTCGGCGTCGGCGAAGACCCGGTAGCCGGCGATGCGGCGCGCCATCGTGCGGGCCTCGGCCTCGCCGTCGCCGCGCTGGCAGCCCAGGAAGACCAGCACCCCGGCCCCGATGCGACCGGCGACGCGGCCCTCGGCCCGCACCTCGGCGCGGGACACCCGCTGCAGCAGGGCGATCACTGCGGGGCCTCCGGGGCGTTGGCGGAGGGCGCCGGCGGGCCGAGCAGCTCCAGCCAGCGCTCGGCCTGGGTAAGGCGCTGGATCGGCACCTCGACCCCGTCGGCGGCCAGCTCCAGCACCTGGCGCAGGTGACGGCGGGCCAGGCGCGGGCGCTCCAGCCGGTCCCGCGCCAGCGCGCCGAGGTTGAAGTGGGCCATGGCGTCGCGCGGCTGCTCGGCGACGAGCTGCTCGAGGATCGCGCGGGCCTGCTCCGTCTGCTCCAACTCGGCCAGGGCCGAGGCCCGCAGCAGCCGGGCGTGGCGCCCCTCCTCCCCCGCCAGGGCCTCGAGCGCGCGGCTCGGTTGACCGGCGGCCAGGGCGCTCTCGGCCAGCAGCAGGCGGTCCCGGAGGCCGTCGCCCCCGGGCAGCCAGGGTTCGGTCTCGGCCGCCCGCACCGCCAGCTCGGGGCGGGCGTAGAAGGGAGCCAGCTGCCCCAGCAGGCGCCAGCCCTCGGCCGAGCCGGGGTGCTCGGCCAGCAATTCGATCAGCTGCTCGAGCCGGTCCCGGTCGCCGGCTTTGGCCTGCAGGCCCAGCTGCAGCACCCGGGCGGGCACCAACTCCGGCTTCGCCGCCAGCGCCTGCTCGAGCAGTTCCAGGGCGCGCGCGGGCGGCGCCAAGCGGGCCGCCAGGTAGAGCTGGGCGCCGCCGGGCGTGGCCAAGGCGGCCTCCTCGGCGTCCAGGCGGAGCTGCTCGCGCTCGGCTGAGGTGGCCGCGTCCTGGACTGCGAAGTCCTGCAGCAGCGCCTGCAAGCGCAGCGAATCCGGGTGGTTGGCGGCCCAATCGGCGAGGCCGGCGGGCTCCCCCGCCTGCTCCCGGGC
>CAZXTO010000295.1:0-4612 GCA_964643675.1 uncultured Planctomycetales bacterium | reverse complement strand
CCTCGGATCTGCGCCGCTTCGCGGCGCGGATCCGAGGGCCGCAGGATTTGGTGCCAAAATGGCACGAGACGTCGAGGGGGCGGAAAGCGGGTGCCGGACGGGCTCAGCCTCGAGGAGGTCCTGGTTCCGTCGGGGTGTGGTGCCGCGCGACGTGCTCGACCTCGGCCAGGGTCAGCAGGGCGTAGGCGGTGCCGTAGGGCTTGTGGTAGCTGTAGAGCGGGTAGTCCCAGTAGGAGCCGTCTGGCTGGCGGCAGAGGTTGACGGCCTGCTCGAGGTAGGGGGCGTAATGGGCGCGCTCGGCGTCGGACAGGCGGCGCTGCATCAGGCCGGCGTAGTAGTAGCCGTAGAGGTAGAAGTAGCCCGAGATGGCGTAGTGGGACTCGTGCGGGATCGGCCGCCGCAGCGAGGCGATCTGGAAGTCGGCGTGGTCGATCAGCAGCCGGTCCATGGCGCGCGCCAGGTCGGCGTGCTCGCGCTCGCGGCCGAACAGCAGAATCGACTCGATGCAGGCCGGGCCGCGGCAGGCGGCTGCTTTGGAGTGGTTGACGCTCGGGGCGTTCGGCTTGCCCATGCGCCACAGCTCGCCGTAGGTGAAGGACTTCATCGCCGTCTCGCAGCGGTCGACCGAGTCGACCGCCTTGCGGATCACCTCGGGCGGCAGCTCGAAGCCGGCCTCGCGCGCCCGCGCCAGCCCGATCAGGCAGGTCGCGGTGGTGAAACTCATCGAGGTGAAGGACGGCTTGTAGGTCTTGAACTCCTGCAGGCTGAGGTAGCTCCAGCCGCCGTCGAGGCACTGGTAGCGCTCCAGCTTCTCGATCATGCGGCGGCAGACCCGGCGCATCTCGGCGGCGCGCGGGTGGTCGGGCTGGGCGATCAGCCGCTCGCTCAGGCACTGCAGGGTGTAGCCGAGCGCCCACACGGTGTAGTGCTCGAGCATGCTGGCGCGCTTGACCTCGTGCTCGCGGATCAGGGCGTCGATGCCGCGGTCGGCGGCGGCGCGGCTGGCCTCGGTCTGGTAGGGGCTGCGGTCGAGCGCCATCACGCACAGCGCCGTCGTGGCGACGCGGAACACGTGGTGGCCGCCCGGCACCGAGCACAGCACCTCGATCGGGCGCGGGGAGTGGTGGCTGCCCCAGGTGCCGGTCGGGTTCTGGTTGGCGACCAGCCACTCGACCGCGCCGCGCATGGCCTCGGCGCGGGTGGGGGCGAGGTGGGCTGCGCCAGCCGAGGCAGCGGCCGACGGCTCCGGCCCGGCCGGCTGCTGCGGCAGCGGCGTCGGCTCCTGCGGCAGCGCGGCGGCTGCCAGCAACAGGGTGGCGAGCATCACTCCACCACGACCTTGGCGCGCATGCCGGGCGCCCAGCCGGTGTGACGGTTGTCCAGCTCGACCACCCCGGCGTACTCGTTCTCGGGGCCGCGCGCCGACTCGGGCAGCGGGAAGGCCTCGACGGTCAAGGTGCCGGCGAGCTCGCCTTCGGTCAGGATCACCGGCTTCACCGACACCGCGGCGCCCTGCGCCAGGCCGCTGATCTGGGACTCCTTCAGCTTCACCGCGACGCGGAAGCCGTGCGGATCGGCCACGCTGAACATCGCCGCGCGGAGCTGGCCGCGGCCGCCGCGCTCGTGGCGCGGGGCGGCCGCGCCCGGGCGGTAGTCGTCGACGCCGCCGTGCAGCAGCATTCCTGCCCGCGGCGCCCGCAGCTCGAAGAACTCGCGGTCGTGGGTCAGCTTGGCCAGCTTCTCCTCCTTGCGCTTCAGCTCGCGCTCGCTGCGCTGGAGGCGGTCGTGGCGGGCGCGCTGGTCGAGCTCGTGCTCCTCGATCATCTTCTCGAGGGCCGAGGTCTGGCGGTGCAGGTCCTCCTCCTTGCGCTCGGCCTCCAGCTTCCAGTCGTGGGCCCGGTTGTGCTCGCGCTGCTTCTGGGACAGCTCCATGCTCTGGAGGGTCCGCTCGAGCTGGCGCACCGAGCGCTTCATCACGATGTCCTCGGTGGCGTCGACGATCTCGTCGTCCTCGTACATCGCCTGGAGCTGGGCCAGCTCGTCCTTCTGGTCGGCGATGCCGTCCTCGGCGTAGAGCTTCTGCAGCTCCATCTGCTTGCTCCGCATCGGCAGGTCGAACTCGTGGAAGCTCTCCCAGTCGAGCTTGCTGCGCTTCAGGCCGCGCTCGGCCAGCTCGATGCGCTCGACCGCGGCGCGTTCCTCGAGCTCGGCCTTGCGCACGCTGATCTCGAAGTTGAGCATCGCGCTCTGGAGGTCCTCCTCGGCGGCGCGGATCTGCTCGTCGATGGCGCGGGTGTCGAAGCGGGCGATCACCTGCCCGTCTGCGACCCGGGTGCCGTGCGGGACGACCTCGAGGAACAGCAGCTCCCCCGACCAGGTCTCCGGCCAGATCTCGACCGCCTCGGACGCCAGCGGGATCAGGGTGCCGTCCAACTCGAGGGCCTCCGGCTCGGCGGGAACCGCGGCGTCGACCGGCTCCTGCGGCGCGGCCGCGACCAGGGGAACGGTGCAGAGGAGGGGCAGGGCGAGGAAGCGGATCATGCTGTCGGGGAATCCAAGGTCCAGGGGCGGGGACCTTCAGGATACGGAGCACATTTCGGGGTCAGACGTCCATTTTTTACCGGGCGCGCCTGATTCCGGTGGTGGATCCGCAGCGGCGCGACGGTCAGTCGCTCAGCTCGAGCCGGACGGTCACCGGAGAGGCACCTGCAGGGTTCCCTCGGGCGAGCAGCGTCCGGCACAGGGTCGCTGCGCGAGGCTGGAGGCGATGTTCGGTTGCTTCTTCGCTGCCTCCGACCAGGACCTTCAAGGGCCGCCCGACGTTCACCAGCCTCGAACTCAAGCGGAGCTCGACCTCGTCGACGCCCACCCCAGCGATCCGCAGCACGTTGTCCTCCAGGCTGGCGGTCAGCTCCATGCCCGGAGCCGGGTCCTC
The DNA here is from genome assembly GCA_964643675.1 of uncultured Planctomycetales bacterium. Lineage (GTDB taxonomy): Bacteria > Planctomycetota > UBA1135 > UBA1135 > UBA1135 > J029. The sequence goes on along the minus strand of CAZXTO010000295.1, from coordinate 1,677 downwards.
GAGGTGCAGCCAGAAGTGGTCGCGGATCTCGGGGACGGTCACCACCCAGTCCAGCTGCCGCGGCGCCGGATTCCGCACCGCCGGGTACATCGACGGGATCTTGTCGCGGTCGGGCAGGCCGCCGTGCCCGTAGCCGGGCTGCCACTCGAAGCTCACGGGGTAGGCCCCGGGGTGGGCCTGCTTCAGCGCCTCGATCTCGGCCGCGAACTCCTGGTTGCGCTCGGCGCGGCCGTAGGCGGTGTCCTTCTCGCCGACCATGTGGGTGAACACCGTGTTGCGCAGGTTGCGCGGCGAACCCTGCCCGGGCGTGGGGGCAGCGGCCGAGGCGTGCACGGCGGCGAAGCGGTCGGGCATGACCTGGCCGATGGCGAAGGCGCCGTAGCCGCCGTGGCTGTAGCCCATCAGGAAGACCTTGTCCGGGTCGACCTCGCTGAACAGGAGCTGCTGGCGGATCAGGGCGTCGATCACCGGGTACATGTAGCCGGTGTAGAAGCCGTTCCACTCGTCGGTGGGGGCGCGCAGGGCCAGGTAGAGGTAGCCGCCGACCTCCGGGTGGTCCTTGTAGTAGATCTGCATGTGCTCCCACTGCCCGTCGTTGACGTGCTTGGGCACGCCGCCGCCGCCGTGCATGGCGATGAACAGCGGCCAGCCGCCGGCCGGCTGCTCGCCGACCTGCTTGAGGGTGTAGGGGCTCTCCTTGCCGCCGGCGCGGACCCGGCGGGCGTCGAAGTCGGCGCGCGTTTCGTCGTGGATCGGCGCCTCGCGGTAGGCCCGCCAGACCGCGCGGGCGGCCTGCTCCTCGTACTCCTGGTTGGCGCCGATCCAGCGGTCGACGCTCTCCGGGAAGCGGATCTCCGCGCGCGCGGCCTCGTCGTAGTCCATGGCGTTGGCGTGGGACCAGTCGACGGCCTCGTCGCCCGCCGAACCCCGGGGGACGAGGTCGGCGTCGTCGAAGACGGACCAGATGTCGCGGGTCGTCCCGTCGGGATCGATCTCCACGATCTTGTCCCCGGCCACCCAGACCTCGTCTCGCAGGCGGTAGTCGCGAGCGAGCGCGGCGAGGGTCCCGTCGGGGAGCTCGACGAAGTCGTGGTGGACGTCGTCGATCTCGAGGGTCTCGGTCCCCGATCCGTCCAGGTAGGTCCGGTGTAGCCGCGACACGTAGTCCTCTTCGACGACGAAGCCGTCGGTCTCGGCCAGGTGCAGGACCGCACAACGGTCCCGCGACAGGGCCGCGCGGGACACCGTGATCCCGGGTTCCTCGGCGTCGCCCCACCACAGGTACTCGCCCGCGGTGTCGATCAGGACGGGGCGGTGCTGGCCGGAGAGCAGGGAGGTGACGAGCACGCCCGGGGTCGCCTGTGAGGGCTCTTCGACGAGCAGTTCGATCTGCGGCAGCTCGGGCGGGGCCGGGCCGGGCTCCAGCGAGCCCAGCGTGCACGCGTCGTCGTCGCTGACGTCGTCGTCGTCCGAGGGAACGGCCGAGTCGTCGTCCGCGGGATCGCCGCCCTCGCAGCCGGCCACCGCGAGGGCGGCCAGCAGTCCGGCGCGACGGAGCCACGGGATCAAGGCACGGCCACCTTGCGCGCCAGGCCGCCGCGGGCCTGGCATCTGGAGCGCTTGCCCGCGTCGCCCAGGCACGTTCGGGCGGGCCCCACGGGCTCGGCCAGGATCATC
>CAZXTO010000294.1:0-4620 GCA_964643675.1 uncultured Planctomycetales bacterium | reverse complement strand
GGCCGACCCGGGCTTCCCGGCGCGCGACGACTTCGTGCCCGACGACGTGCCCTTCTAGGTCCAGGTCTGGAGCTGGTCATGCGATGCCGCGTGCTGCTCTTCGCCGGCCTGCGTGAGCGCTTCGGCCGCGAGGCGGTCGAGTGCGAGCTGGCGGACGGCGAAGCGACCGTCGCCGCGCTCCGTCGACAACTCGAGCGGCAGCTGGAGGGCCTGGCCGACCAGGTCTACCGGGTGGCGGTCGACGCTCGCTACGCGGTCGACGATGAGCCGCTCTCGGACGGCGCCGAGCTGGCCCTGATCCCGCCGGTGTCCGGAGGCTGAGTTGGCGTCGCCTCTCCAATTGCGCCTCGACCCGCAGCCGATCGAAGGCGACTGGGCCCAGCGCGCGGTCGACGGTCCGGACGCCGGCTGCACCGTGGTGTTCCGCGGCACCGTGCGCGACCAGGCCCGCGGGCGCGCCGTCGAGGGCCTCGAGTACCAGGCCTACCCGCGCATGGTCGAGCGGGAGCTCCGGGCCATCGCCGAGGAGGTCGGCCAGGCCCACGAGGTGCTGCGGATCGCGGTCGAGCACAGCACCGGCGCGGTTCCGGTGGGCGGCTGCTCGGTGGTGTTGGCGGTGGCCTCGGCTCACCGCGCGGCGGCTTTCGCCGCCGCCGCCGCCTTCATGGACGCGCTCAAGGAGCGGGTGCCGATCTGGAAGAAGGAGCTCTACCAGGACGGCAGCAGCTGGATCGGCCAGGGCTCCTGAAGCGACATGAGCAGACTCGAGATCCACGAAGTCCCGGTCACTCCCTTCCAGCAGAACTCCACCTTGCTGGTGTGCGCCGAGACCGGCGCCGCCGCGGCCTGCGACTGCGGCGACGCCGCTCCCTTGCTGGCCCGCGCCGAGCAGCTCGGGGTGCGCCTGGAGAAGGTGGTGGCCACCCACGGCCACCTCGACCACGTCGGCGGCACCGCCGAGCTGAAGGCCGCGGCCGGGCTCGAATTCTGGTATCCGCCGGCTGACGACTATTGGCTCGAGCGCCTGCCCGACCAGGCCCGACTCTACGGCTGGGGGCCGGTCCAGGTGCCCGCCGCCGAGCACGAGCTGCGCGGCGGGGACACCCTGCGGGTCGGCCAGGTCGAGCTCGAGGTCCGCCATTGCCCGGGGCACACCCCCGGCCACGTGGTCTTCGTCGACCATCAGGGCGGGCAGATGGTGGCCGGCGACGTGATCTTCGCCGGCTCGGTCGGCCGCACCGACTTCCCGGGCGGCTCCTGGGAGCAGCTCGAGCGCTCGATCCGGGAGCAGGTCTACAGCCTCCCGGACAGCACCCTCATCCACTGCGGCCACGGCCCGACCACCACGGTCGGCCAAGAGGCGCGATTCAACCCCTTGGTGCGCCGATAGGGCGACCGGGCGGCCGCATCGCTATCCTGTCCCGCCATGGAACGGGAGACCCTGGAAGTCGACGTCCTCGTCGTCGGAGCCGGCCCGGCCGGCCTCGCCTTCGCCATCCAGCTGGCGCGCTCCTGCCAGGAGAAGGGCCTCGAGAAGGCCATCCTGGTGCTCGACAAGGCGGAGGAGATCGGCCATCACCAGCTCAGCGGGGCGGTGATGGATCCGCGCGCCTTGCTGGAGCTGTTCCCGGACGCGCGCCAGAAGGGCTTCCCGGTCCAGGCCGAGGTCGAGCAGGACGCGCTCTTCCTGCTGCGCGAGAAGGGGCAGACCGAGCTGCGCGGCGCGCTGTGCCCGCCGCCCTTCCGCAACGCCGGCAAGTGGATCGTCTCGCTCAACGAGGCGGTGAAGTGGCTGGCGGAGCAGGCCGAACCGGCCGGCGTCGAGGTCTACCCGGGCTTCGCCGGCGCCGAGCTGCTGTACGGCGAGGGCGGCGAGGTCATCGGCGTGCGCACCGTCGACCAAGGCCGCTCGAAGAGCGGCGAGGAGAAGGCCAACTTCCAGCCCGGCATGGACGTCAAGGCCGAGCTGACCGTCTTCGCCGAGGGGACCCGCGGCTCCTTGGCCAAGCGCCTGATCGCCGACAAGAAGCTCGACGCCGGCCGCAACCCGCAGCTGTGGGGCGTCGGCGTGAAGGAGTTGTGGGAGGTGCCGAAGGGCATCGAGGGCACGGTCTGGCACACCGGCGGCTGGCCGCTCCAGAAGAGCGAGTACGGCGGCGGCTGGGTCTACGGCCTGCCGGACAACAAGCTCTCGATCGGCTTCGTGGTCGGCATGGACCACGGCGACCCGAGCTTCGATTACCACGCCGCGATGCAGCGCTGGAAGACGCACCCGCGGATCCAGAAGCTGCTCGAGGGCGGCAAGATGCTGCGCTACGGCGCCAAGACCGTGCCCGAGGGCGGCCTGCTGTCGATGCCGCGCTGCCACGGGGCCGGCTTCCTGATGATCGGCGACTCGGCCGGCTTCATGAACGCCCAGCGGTTGAAGGGCGTGCACCTGGCGCTCAAGTCCGGCATGATCGCCGCCGGTGTCGCCGCCGAGGCCTTGGCCGCCGGCGACTGCGGCGCCCAGGCGCTGGCCGGCTTCGACGAGGCCTTCCAGCAGAGCTGGGCCTACGAGGAGCTGTGGAAGGTCCGCAACTTCCGCCAGGCCTTCCAGCGCGGCTTCCTGCGCGGCTCGATGCGGGCCGGCTTCGATCACCTGCTCGGCGGCCGCCTGCCCGGCAACCTGGGCGCCCAGAGCGACCACGATCGTTACCGGCAAGGCCTGCCTCCGCGGCCCAAGCCGGTCTTCGACGGCGCGCTGACCCAGGAGAAGCTGACCAGCGTGTTCCACTCGGACACCACCCACGAGGAGGACCAGCCCTGCCACCTGGTGGTGCGTGAGCCCGACCTCTGCACCAACCGGTGCACCGCCGAGTACGGCAACCCCTGCCAGCACTTCTGCCCGGCAGGCGTCTACGAGTGGCACGGCAGCGACGGCTTGATGATCAACGCCTCGAACTGCGTGCACTGCAAGACCTGCGACATCGCCGATCCCTACCAGATCATCGACTGGGTCGTGCCGGAAGGCGGCGGACCGGTCTACAACGGAATGTAAGCGCCTCGGCGCACCCCCTGAAGCGACATGAGAACCGTCCTCGCCCCGTCCGCGGCCGCCGGCCGCAACGAGCTCACCGCCATCTTCGTCCCCGAAGGCGGCAAGCCTTCCTTGCCCGCCCAGGCTCCGGAGGCCGCCACCTGGAAGTCCGACTTCGGCAAGGAGAAGGGCGCCAGCGTGTTGCTGCGCGGCGCGCGCGGCCAACGCTGGCTGCTGATGCGGGTGGCCAAGAAGCCCGACGCCAACGAGCTGCGCGAAGCCGCCGGCAAGGCCCGCCTCAAGGCCGAGGCCATGGAGCGCGCCGGCCTGTGCCTGGACCTCGGGCTGCTCGGCAACGACCCCGCCCTGGCCCAGGCCGCCGCCGAGGGCGCCGGCATGGCCGGCTACGACCCGGCGGTGATGAAGAAGGAGCGCAAGAAGGCCTGCGTGAAGAAGGTCACGATCGCCGGCGCCGGCAGCGCCAAGGCGACCAAGGCCGCGGTCAAGCACGGCGCCGCCGGCGCGGCCGGCAACCTGGCCGCGCGCGAGGTGGCCAACCTGCCCTCCAACATCCTGACCCCCAAGGACTTCGCCCGCCGCGCCCGCGCCTTGGTGCGCAACAAGCCGAAGATGGCCTGCCGGGTCTACGGCGAGAAGGCGATGGCCGACATGAAGATGGGCAGCCTGCTCGGCGTCTCCAAGGGTTCCAAGAAGGAGGCCCAGCTGGTCCACCTGAGCTACAAGCCGAAGGGCAAGGCCAAGGGCAAGGTCGCGGTGGTCGGCAAGGGCCTGATCTTCGACAGCGGCGGCATCAGCCTGAAGCCGAGCGCCAACATGGACCAGATGAAGTTCGACATGTGCGGCGCGGCGGCGGTCTACGGCCTGTTCCACGCCCTCGCCAACGGCTTCGACTGCCCCTACGAGGTCCACGGCGTCATGGCCTGCGTCGAGAACATGCCGGGCGGCGACGCCCAGAACCCGGGCGACATCGTCACGGCGATGAACGGCAAGACCATCGAGGTGCTGAACACCGACGCCGAGGGGCGCCTGGTGCTGGCCGACGCGCTCACCTTCACCGCGCGCAAGATCAAGCCGGACCGCGTCTACGACCTGGCCACCCTGACCGGCGCCTGCATCATCGCCCTCGGCCACACCGCGGCGGCGATCCTGGGCAACGACGACAAGCTGCTCGACGGCATGCGGGCCGCCGGCGACGCCAGCGACGAGCGGGTCTGGCCGCTGCCGATCTGGGACGTGCACCGCGACCTGATCAAGGGCAAGTACGCCGATCTGCAGAACATCTACCCGGCGGGCCAGGGGGCCGGCACCATCGCCGGCGGCGTCTTCCTCGAGCAGTTCGTCGAGGAGCTGCCGTGGGTGCACATCGACATCGCCTCGACCGCCTGGGAAGGCAGCTCGCGCTCCTACTACAGCGCCGGCGGCCGCGGCACCGGCGTGCGGCTGATGATGGAGGTTCTGCGCGGCTGACCCGGCCGGCGAGCTCCGATCCGGCGGCGGCGCTTATGCTCTCGGGCATGAGTGCCGCCGCCTCTTTCGCCCTGGCTCTGCCCCTGTTGCTCGCGCCGCCGGCCCAGGAGCCG
>CAZXTO010000293.1:0-4641 GCA_964643675.1 uncultured Planctomycetales bacterium | reverse complement strand
GCGGCCTGGAGCCGACCGGCCCGCCCCTGGAGCTGGCCCCGGCCAGCGGCGAGCGCAGCGCCGGCTTCCTGCGCTTGGGACCGGCGGAGGCCGCGGGCGGCCGCTTCGCCCGCGGCGCCTTCGCCGCCTGGACCGACCCGGAGGACGCCCGGATGCGCCTGGTCTGGCTCGGGCCCGCCGCTCCGCGGCGCCCGGTCGATCCTCCGGATTGAGCTAGTCCCGGCCGCCCTTCCGGCGCCGCAATGCTTCGCGCAGCAGGAATTCCATGTGCGCGTTCAGGCTGCGCAGGTCCTGATTCGCCCAGGCGCGCAGCTCCTCCATCAGCTCCGGGGGGAGCCGAAGGAGGAAGGGCTTGCGCGCGGGCTTGGCGGGGCGGTCGTCCTGGCCCGGCTTGCGGCCGGCGGGAGGCATGACCCTAGTTGTAGAGGCTGCCCGTGTTGACCACCGGCTGCGGGTTGGACTGGCCGCAGAGCACCACCAGCAGGTTGCCGACCAGGGTGGCGCGGCGCTCGTCGTCGAGCTCGACCACGCCGCGGCTGCCGAGGTCCTCGAGCGCGTGTTCGACCATGCCGACCGCGCCTTCGACGATCTTCTTGCGGGCGGCGATGATGGCCTGGGCCTGCTGCCGCTGCAGCATGGCGGAGGCGATCTCCTGGGCGTAAGCGAGGTGGCTCAGGCGCGCCTCCAGCACCGCGATGCCCGCGCGCTCCAGGCGCTCGGCGAGGGTCGCCTGCAGCTCCTGGGCGACGACTTCGCTGTCGCCGCGCAGGGAAACGACCTCGTCGGGCGTGTCCTGCCCTTCGTCGTAGGGGTGCGAGCTGGCGGTCTGCCGGATCGCGGCCTCGATCTGGATGTCGACGAACTCCTCGTAGTGCTCGACGTCGAACAGCGCCTGGGCGGTGTCGGCGACCTGCCACACCACGATGGCGCCGATCTCGATCGGGTTGCCGGCCAGGTCGTTGACCTTGATCACCTCGCTGCCGACGTTGTGGGCCTTCAGCGAGACCTTGTGCTTGAGGGTGAAGGGGTTGGTCCAGAAGAAGCCCTGCTTGCGCACCGTGCCCTTGTACTTGCCGAACAGCACCAGCGGCCGGCTCATGTTCGGGCCGACGATGAACATCCCGGGCAGGGTCAGCGGGAGCAGCAGCGCGCCGGCGATGAGCATGATCGCCAACACCTCGTCCTCCTGCCGGCGGTTGATCAGGAAGGCGAGGTTGGCGGCCTCGATGAGCAGGAGCAGGATCAGCGCCAGCCAGCCGGACATGCAGCTGCGGGTGAATTCCTGGGAGCGGGGGCGTTCGGTCATGGGGGAGCCTCCTGGGCTTTGGTTTCAATATGATATCATTTTGATGTCGGATTATTCGCCAGAATCCTGGATCCTGGCCTTCCGGGTGTCCCCTAGAATCGATGATCAAGGTCTCGTACCGATGTGGTCTTCCATCGCCCTCCCTCTCCTCTTCACGATCTTTGCCGGACCGATCCCTGCCCAGTTGGTTGGAGGGAGCTGGGAGCCGGTCCATCAACTCCCCGGCATGGGGCCGGGGGCTGACCAATGGGGGTGGTCGGTCGACGGAATCGGGGACGTCGACGGCGACCTCGTTCCCGATTTCATCGTTGGAGACTGGGGGTATGACCTAGGCCCTGGGGGCCTCTCCGCCGGTGCGGCTGCGGTGGTCTCTGGGCGAACGGGTCTGCCGCTCTACTCCTACCTCGGCTCGAGCGGGGACTGGCTCGGGATCTGTGTCTCGCGGGCTGGCGATGTGGATGCGGATGGAGTTCCCGACTTCATCATCGGCGCCAATAGCGCCGATCCGAACGGCATCCTGAACGGCGGTACTGCGACGGTCTACTCTGGTGCCACGGGTGCCGAGATCTGGAGCTTCTCCGGCGCGACCCAGGACGGGCTCGGTGCAGGAGTCGCTCCTGCAGGTGACTTGGACGGGGACGGCTTCGCCGACCTGCTGGTCGGGGCAACGGGGACCGACCCCGCCGGGATCAACTTCGCCGGCTCCGCCTTCGTCTACTCTGGCGCCACCGGCGCCGTCCTGCTCCGGATGGACGGGAGCTCGGGGAGCGAAGGCCTCGGCAGCGAGGTCGCCTACGCTGGCGACGTCGACGGGGACGGCCGGCCCGACTACCTCGTTGGCGCCCTGCGGCAATACCGAGGTGGGGTCAGGCTCTACTCCGGCGCCACGGGCAACCTCCTCTGGATGGTGGACGGCGGTTCCGGGGACAACCTGGGATGCTCCGTCGCGGGTGTGGGAGACGTCGACGGCGATGGCTTGGATGACGTCGCCTTCGGGGCGAAACGGCAGGACCCGAACGGGGTCTTCGATGCCGGCGCGGTCTACCTTTGTGTGGGCTTCGACGGTCGCGTCCTTCAGCGCATGGATGGGGAGAGCAGTTACGACAACCTCGGATCTGGGGTCGCCGGCGTCGGCGACCTCGACGAGGACGGTGTGCCGGATCTGATCGCCGGAGCTCCGGAAGCCAGATTCTCCGCTGCTGGGCGAGGATCGGTCTATCTGTTCTCGGGCGCGACGGGCGCGATCATCCACCGCCATGATGACGAACGGTCGCGCGGCAATACGGGCAAGGGGGTCGCCTCCGCGTGGGATTGGGACGGAGACGGGTTCGAGGAGATCCTGTTCGGATCCCCCGGTACGATGGCTTCGTCGAGGTCCATTCCTTCCGCCCCTTCCTCACGGCCAGCTCAGGGCAGCTATCGGCCTCCAGCGGCGTGCCGCTTTGGCTCAGCTTGGACTTCCCCACCTCGGAGGCCGGTACGACGTATGCCGTACTCGCTTCCCTGGGCGGGAAGGGGCCGGTGACGGTCGCGGGCCTCGAGATCCCGCTGACTTCCGACGCGCTGTTCCAGAGCCTCCTCCGCCAGTGGCGTCCGGTCTTGAGCCCGGACCGGATCGGCACCCTCGACGGCAACGGTGATGCCCTGGTGGGAGTGGCCAGCACCAGCCATCTGGCTCCTTTCATCGGCAGTGTGCTTTCCCTCGCCGCCGTGTCCCTGGACCAGGTCCCGCTCGCCGGCCGCCTCAGCAGCATCGCCCGCACGGTCGAGATCGTTCCCTGACCGCGCGGGCGTCGGCTGGCTCAGGCCTAGTGAGCGCCCCCCGCGCCCACCGGGTGGATCTGCACCACCAGGAACAGCGGCTCGGCCCCGGCCACGCCCAGCACCGCCTGCTCACCGCGGTAGACGGTGGTCGAGGTGCCGAACAGGTTGCGGCGGCCTTGCTGCGGACCCTGCATCGAGAACTGGCACTGCTCGAGGCCCAGCGCGCCGCTGTCGGCGTCGAAGCTGCCGACCAGCATCTTGAGCTGGAACACCGTGCCGGGGGTCTCGGCGCTCTCCATCTCGATCTCCATGCCGTTGCCGGCGACCGCGCTGCCGCGGAGCATGCCGGTGGCCTCGACCGCGTAGTGGTCGTGGGGCAGCAGCTGGCGCAGCTGCGCCTGCAGCGACTCGCTGGCCGGCCGCTCGGCCGCGTGGTCGATGCCGCGCAGGACGGTGCAGGTCACCATCACCTGCGGTGCGGGCTGGTCCAGCCGCTCGAGGGCCTCCAGGATCTGCACCGCGCGGCCGGCGTAGTCGCGCACCAGGATGGTGCCGCGCTCCGACAGCAGGGTGAGGTTGATGGTCTGGGAGTAACTGCCGTTCTGGTAGTCGTTGACGGTGGCGCGGAAGGGCTGCAGGCCCTGCATCAAGCCGTCCGGGCTGAGGTGGCGCGGCTGGTACTCGTGCACCTCGAGCTCGGCCCCCGGCTCGGGCGCCTGGCTGTCGTCCAAGTCGGCCAGCCGTTGCAGGAGCTCCTGCGCTGCCTCCGGCTGGTCGTAGACCAGGATCGAGCGCTGCAGCAGCCGCAGGTTGGTCTGCCACTCGTCCTCGACCAGGAGCTCGTGGCCGTAGAGGTCCCGGGCCAGGTTGTAGAGCTCGGTCGCCTGCATGTAGCGCGGCATGTAGCTCTGCAGGCTCATGTCGGTCAGCTCCATGCTCGGCGTCGGAACCTCGCTGGTGGTGGATTCCTCCTCCGGCATGGCGTCGAGCTGCGAGATGGCCTGGAGCACGCGCGCCATGCGCGACGGCGTCTCGTAGATCACCAGGCTGTCGTCCAGCATCGCCAGGTTGTCCACCCGGCGGTCGCTGAACTGCAGGTCGCGGCCGTACATCTCCTGCAGGGCCTGGTAGAGGGAGCCGGAGTTGACGTGGATCGGCTGGTAGCGGCGCAGCTCGAGTTCGGCGTCGTCCAGGTACTCGGGCTGCTGTCTGGCCGCCTGCGGGTCGGCCTGGGCGGCCGCGGCGGCGCAGGGCATCAGGAACAGGCTGCAGCTGAGCAGGATGGGCAGGATCTTCATCGGTTGGTCCTCGATTCGGTCTCGTGGTTCGCGGGCGCGTTCTGGAGTAGGGTCAGCCGGACGCTGCCAGAACGAATCTCGACGCGGTCTTCCGCGGTGGCGAGCAGCACGGGCGGCTCCGGCGCGGGCGCGTCGAGGGTGGAGGGGGTGGGCGCCGGAAGGGCGGGGGGAGCGGCCTCGGGAGCGGGGCCGGCGGCGGTCGGCGGCGCCACCTCGAGTTCGCTGCTGATGGGCGGCCGGCCGTGCGGGAACAGCAGGCCGAAGGCGGCGATC
>CAZXTO010000292.1:0-4647 GCA_964643675.1 uncultured Planctomycetales bacterium | reverse complement strand
GGCGCCGGCGGCGAGCGAGCAGACCACGCTCAAAGCCAGCACCGCGCCGAGCGTTCCCGGGTCGTCGATGCGGCCGCCCTCCTGGATGCGGGCGGCGGCCTCGGCGAACCAGAGCGCGTTGCCGCCGAGCCAGACCGCGGTCCAGAGGGCGTAGCCGAGGATCACGGCGAGCAGGCTACGCATCCTTCCCCTCCCCTTCGGCGTCGAGGACCGGCCAGAACTCGCTGCGGCACTTCTTCGGCGCGAAGGGCTGCGTCAGGCGGAAGACCCGGAACAGCAGGCGGGTGCCGAAGGCGGGGCGGCCGTCCTCGATCACCGCCTTCAGGGTGTTCACGATCATCTTGCCGCCCTGGCCCATCTGCTTGGCGGTCTTGGTGCCGAGCGGCAGCTCGGTGACGGTCAGGGTGAAGCGCACGCCGCCGTCGGCCTCCTCGAGCTCGTAGAGCACGCGGCACTCCGGGTCGTCGAAGTTGGTGAAGCGGAAGGTGTGGGCGAAGCGCCGCGGCGGCTCGAACTCGAGGATGCGGCCGACCACGCCGGTGTACTTGCCGTCCGGGGTGCGCATGGCGAGCATCGCGCCGGGCTGCAGCCGGCCGACCTCCATGCGGGAATTGAAGAAGGCCGCGATCGGCGCGTCGGTGCGCGTGATCTCCTGCCACACGGCCTCGATGCTGCCGCGGATATGGACCTGGAACTTGGCCGTGGTCGCGGGGGAAGGGGATTCAGGCAATGTCGTCTCTCCGCTGCTCGGCGCCGGCCTCCACGCGCGCCTGCACGTCGGCCATGCGGCCGGCCCAGAAGGCGCTCAGCTGGGTGGTCCAGCGGTCGTGGATCTGCTGGATCGGCACCGGGTTGAAGTAGAGCCGCCGCGACCGGCCGTCGCGCTCGCTGAGGACGAGGCCGGCCTCCTCCAGCACGCCGAGGTGCTTGAGGGCCGCGACGCGGCTGAAGGGGAAGTGCGAGGCCAGGCCCTTCACGTTCATCCCGGGGGATTGCACGAGCAGGTCGAGCATGCGACGCCGGGCCGGGTGGGCAAGGGCGGCGAAGCAGCGGTCGGTGGCGGGGTCGGCCTCCATGGGTAACCATTAGGTTACTTGAAAAGCCGGCCCGCGGGAAGCCCGGGAGCGCTCCGGCCGCGGCGGCGTCAGTCCTCGAGTCGCTCGTCGGCGGGCAGCGTGCGGTACCAGCTGAAGTACAGCAGGACCACCGCCGCCGCGGCGATGGCGGCGCACCAGGCGGCCCGCCCGTACCAGTGGCCGACCAGGTTCATCGGGGTCAGGTAGAGACAGAGGATCGCCGCCCCCGCCAGCAGCAGGTTCAAGAGGATCAGCGGCAGCCGGTCGGCGGCCTGCCGCTCCACCTCCAGGCCGAGGGCGCCCCAGACGCCGACGGGTTTGACCTTGCGGTAGAACTCCTCCAGGCAACGCCGCGCGGTCGGCCGGGTGGCGAAGGAGCCGATCACGCACCCTGCCAGCGAGCAGGCGAGGATCACCGGGAAGGAGCCGTAGGGGACCTGCATCAGCTCCGGCACCGCGGCGTCGGGCAGCAGCAGCAGCAGCGCCGGCAGCACGCCGGCGAGGGTGCCGAAGGTGTAGCCCCATCCGTTCAGCCGCCACCAGTACCAGCGCAGCACGTTCGGCACCACCAGCCCGCCGGTGAGCGCCATCATCATCCATTGCCAGATCTCGTGGATCGACTCGCCCTGGTAGCCGAAGAAGATGCCGGCGGTCACCAGGCCGATCGTGGCGAGGTAGCTGACGCGGATGGCCTCGGCCCGCTCCGGCGGCCGCCGCCGCAGCGGCTCCCACAGGTCCTTGACGACGTAGGAGGCGCCGCTGTTGACGGTCGAGCTGAAGGTGGACATGAAGGCCGCCAGCAGGCCGGCGAAGACCAGGCCGCGGATCCCGGCCGGCAAGAGCTCGTGCAGAACCCGCGGCATCACCCGCTCGGGGTCGGCCTCGGCGCCGTCGAGCACGCACAGCGCCAGCAGGGCGATGCCCATCGCCATGCCCCAGCGCACGACCAGGAACAGGCTCCAGGCGGCGCCGACCTTGGCCGCGTCGCGCGGGCTGCGGGCGGCGAGGAAGCGTTGGCTGTCGTAGAGCTGGGCGGGGCCGCCGAGGTTGAGCAGCAGCCCCTTGGCCACCCAGACGATCACCAGCGCGCCGAAGAAGCCGAATTCGGCCGTGGCGGCCGGATCGGCGAACTCCAGGCGCCAGGCCGGGCGCAGGGTGACGAAGTCCTCCGGCAGCGCGCCCAGGGCCTCGGGCGTGAGCCGCCTCCAGGCCAGCACCGCGATCACCACCGAGCCGAAGCTCAGGATCACCGTCTGCACGACGTCGGTGACGACGACGCTGAGCAGGCCGCCGAAGAGCACGTAGAGGGTGGTCAGGCCGATGATGGCCGCCGCCAGCAGGTCGGGCTCGGCGGCCACCAGCCAGCTCCCCCACGCGCTCGCCGGGTCGACCCAGTCCTCGAGCGGCAGGTAGACCGCGGCGAACTTGCCGATGCCCTGGTAGGCGTAGGCGATGGCGGAGACCGTCACCAGCAGCGCCATCGCGGCGTAGGTGTAGCGGGCCGCCCGGCCGCCGGCGTCGTCGCCGAAGCGGGTGCGCATCCACTCGGCGGCGGTCATCACCTCGGACTGCCGCACCCAACGCCCCATGTAGGTCATCAGGAAGGCGCCGAGCAGGAAGCCCCAGATCCAGTGCACCCACATCGAGCGCATGCCGAGCAGCACGATCATCGACACGATCCACATCGTCCCGGTGACGTCGAAGTTCGACACCGAGCCGGACATGGAGAGCGCCCACCACGGCACGCGGTTGCCGCCGAGGAAGTAGCTGTCGAGGTCCGTGGAGCCGCGCCGGGCGAAGCCCAGGCCGACCAGGACCATCGCCAGGAAGTAGACGGCGACGATCAGCAGGTCAACCGCGTGCATCGCTCTCCTCCCGCATCCAGGCCGGCCAGTCGCCGGGCGGCTTCAGGCGCGACAGCACCACGATCAGCTCCTCCTGCCCGGGATTCGCCAGCCGGAGCTCGCCCGCGGCGGCCGGGACCAGGTTGGTCTCGGCGTAGGCGCAGGCGCGCTCGCTGCCATCGGCTTCGATCAGCCGCGCCCGCTCGCCGGCGACCACCATCACCACCAGCGGCGAGCCGGCGGTGGCGACGGCCACCTCGGCGCCGCCGTCGAGACGATAGCGCTCGATGGCGTAGAAGTGCTGCGGGTGCGTCGGCAGCTCCTCGTGGAGCCACCCCGGCCCGCGTGCAAGCTCCCGCGGCCGGCTGAGGAGCTCGTCGGCGACGCGCGCGCCGGCGCGGTCGAAGTCGAGGTCGCGGAAGGCGCGCTCCAGGTTCAGCGGCCGCGGCTGCCCCTGCAGGTCGAGGCGCAGCCAGTCGTAGAGCTTGAAGGTGAAGATGTAGGGCGTGGCGCTGATCTCCAGCACCAGGTTGCCGGCCCCGGCGCTGTGCACGGTGCCGTGCGGGATCAGGAACAGGTCGTGGCGGGCGGCCGGGAGCCGCTGCACGAAGTCCTCCACCGCCACCGGCTCCGCGGCCGCGGCGCTGCGCTCGAGGGCGGCGCGGAAGGCGGCGGGCTCGACGCCGTCCTGGAAGCCGAGCCAGACCGTGGCCTCCTCCTGGCAGTCGAGGATGTAGTAGGTCTCGTCCTGGGTGAAGCGCTCGCCGAACTCGCCGCGGATGGTCTCCGGCCGCGGGTGGACCTGCAGCGACAGGTTGCCGCCGTCCACCGTGTCGAGGAAGTCGAAGCGGATCGGGAACTCGTCGCCGAAGAAGGCGTGGCCGAAGCCGAGCAGTTCAGGGCCGTGGGCAGACAGCAGCCACTCCAGCGGCAGCTCGCAGCGGCGGCGGCCGTCGCTGAGGACGACGCCGTTCTCGGGCGCGATCAGCTCGAAGGACCAGGCGAGGTTGGGGACCTCGGCGGCGCAGGCCTCCGCCACCCGCGGCGCCAGCCACTGGCCGCCCCACGGGCCGGGTTCGAACCACGGCCGCGGCCGGAAGGGGCGCCGGCTCAGCGTCGCCAGGGCGCGGCGGAAGGCGTCGCCGCTGAGGAAGACCGGCAGCTCCGGGTCCTGGGCGTCGACGTAGAGGTCGAGCCGCGGCAGCAGGGCCGCCTTGTGGGCGCGCAGCAGCGGCCAGTCGACGAAGTAGGCCCGCTTGTACATCGCCTTGGGCGGGCCGGCGGCGGCGGCGCCGAGGTTGCGCACGCTGCCGGCGCGAGCGCGGAACTGCTCCTCGTTCTTCGGCACCTCGAGGAAGACGCGGAGCGCGTCGGCGGGCGCCAGCAGGCTGGCGCCCGGGCCGAACCAGAGCTGCGGCGGCCCCCCGGCGGTCGACGCGGGCGGACCGGATTCCGCGGGCGGCGAGAAGAGGTCCACCAGGCGGAGGTCACAGCGGCGGCCGAAGAGCGGGTCGTCGCCGCCGAGGGAGGGAGCGAGCAGCTCCTCGATCTCGGCGGCGGGCTTCATCCGCGCGCGGCAGTCGTGCCACTCGGCCGGCGCGGCGCCCTCCGGCCAACCGGCCTGCAGGGCGGCGACGAAGCGATCCCAGTGGACCGCGGCGACGCCGTCGATGGCCACCCGCGGCGCGCCGGCGGCGGCGACGAAGCGCTCGGCCGCGTCCACCAAT
>CAZXTO010000291.1:0-4651 GCA_964643675.1 uncultured Planctomycetales bacterium | reverse complement strand
GGCGCGGTGCAGCTCCACTCCGGCGGCCGAATGGCCGTCAGCGGCCAGGTCACCGTGGCCGGCGGCAGCGGCGGTGACAGCGAGTTCATGCTGACCCTGCCCTACAGCGACCCGGCCGCGATCGACTTCGGCCCGCCCGGCGACGCCGGCGGCGGCGGCGGGGCCGGCGGCGCGATCCTGCTCCAGACCAGCGGCACCCTGACCGTGGCGACCGACGCCCTGCGCCTGAACGGCGGTCGCGGCGGCAAGGGCTCGGCCGGCAACTACGGCGGCGAGGGCGGCGCGGGCCTGATCCGCTTCGAGACCGCCACCGGGGCCGAGCCGCTGGCCAGCCTGCAGTCCATGGTGCTGCCGGACGAATCGGTCGACCTGACCCCGATCGGTCAGGCCGGCGTCGCGAACGTGGTCGCGCACGAGGCCGACATGAGCGGCACCCTCGGCGACTTCACCAGCTTCAACGGCAACGCCAGCGGCGTGCGCAGCGGCTGGTTCACGCCCGCCAACACGGTGCTGCTGCTCGACTTCACCGGCTACGAGATCACCGTGCGCTACAACGACGGCAGCGAGCAGGTGGTCACCTACGACGGCGACGACGCCAGCGGCAACGCCTACCCCGAGCCGGGCGTGACCCCGGTCTGGGTCGCCTTCCAGGTCGGCTGGGGCGCCCCCGGTCAGAGCGTGCCCGACACCCACGCCACCGGCGATTGGGTGGTCCCGGGCTACAACGGCCTCACCGGCGGCCTGCCGGAAGTCCGCGCCAACCTGGCGCGCATGATCCGCTTCCAGGTGGTCTTCGACCACGACCTGATCGCCGCCTTGATCGGCAGCGGTTCGGGCCGTTACTTCCAGGTCGAGGACATCACCCTGCACTGGAACGGGGAGTGAGCCCGGCCGGCCAGCCTCGGCTGCGCCGCTACCTGCCCGACGCCCTGCTCGTCGACGCGCGCAGTTTGCTGCGTGACACGGCATTGGTGTGCGAGGGCGAGCGCGTGATCGGCCTGGAGCCCGCCGGCGATCTCCCTGCTGGGGCGGCGCCTCCGCGGCGCTTCCCCGGCGAGCTGTGGGCGGCGCGGCCGGTCATGGCCCACGCCCACCTGGAGAGCTACGACGCGCCGGCGTCGTCCTGGCCGCGCGAGTCCTTCGCTGCCTGGGTGGAGGCCTTGCTCGCCTGGCGCGGCCAGCCGCGGCTGGCGCCGGCCGAGTCGGCCCGGCTCAGCCTGACCGAGCTCGCCGCCGCAGGCTGCGGTCTTGTCGTGGCCCACGTCGCCGAGGCCGAGGCCGGTGCCGGGGCCACTAGGCAGGCCGATCCCGAGCTGCTGGCCTTGCCGGAGCTGTTCGAGCCGGATCCATCCCGAGCGGACTCCGCGCTCGCCGGCGCCCTCGAGGCGGCCGGATCGGCGGGGGTGGCCCTGCACTCTCCCTTCGGCGTCAGCATGGAGCTGGCTCACGCGACCTTCGCCGCCGTGGAGCGGGTCTCGATCCACCTCGGGGAGCACGAGGAGGAGCGCCAGCTGCTCGCCGCCGGGGCCGGACCCTTGGCGCGCCTCCTGGGGCGGCGTCGGCGGGCCCTGCCGAGCGCGCGCTGGGACTCACCGGTGGACTGGCTGGAGCAGGCCGGCGGCGCCCGTCCGGGCACGCTGGCGGTCCACGGCGGCGCCCTGAGCGCCGCCGAGCTGCGGCGGCTGCAGGACGCCGGGGTCGGCCTGGTCTGGTGCCCGGGAACGCACCGATATTTCGATCGCCCCGAGCCCGCCTTCGTCGAAGCCGGCGGCCCCTTGCCGGCCCTGGGTTGTGATTCCCGGGCCTCGAACGAGCGCCTCGATCCGCTGCGGGAGTTCCGGCTCGCCTGCGAGCTGCTGCCCGAGCCGGGGCCGGCGGCCTGGTGGCAGGCGGCCACCGAAAACGCCGCCGCCTTGCTCGGCCGACCCGAGCTCGGCCACCTCCGGCCCGGGGCACGGTGCCGCCCGCTGCGCTTGCCGCTCGGCCCGATCTGGGGAGCCGCCGCCGAGCCGAGCGCCGCGGTCCTTCTCGAGGGCATCGCCAAGGCCGCCGCGCTCCAGCCCCTGGGGTCGCTGCCCGAGCCGGCCTAGAATCCGGCATGGAGGATTTCCTGGCCTGGCTGCGGAGCGCGCCGCGCGTGCTCTTGAGCGGTCACTCGCGGGCCGACGGCGACTGCCTCGGCACCCAGTGCCTGCTCTATCACGCCTTGCGCCGCGCCGGCCACGAGGTCCGCATCCTCAACCCGGATCCGCCCGATCCGCGCTACGGCGTGCTCGCCGCGCACACTCCCTACGAGGTCCACGGCGCCGGCGGGGCGCTGCCGCCGCACGACGCGCTGGTGGTCTGCGATTGCTCCACGCTCACCCGCCTGGGCGCGCTGGAGCCGCTGGTGCGGGACCACGGCGCGCCCCGCGCCTGCGTCGATCACCACCCCCTGGCCGCCGCCGACCGGGCCGACTGGGATCACCTCCTGCACGACGACGCCGCGCCCGCCAGCGGCCTGCTGGCCTGGCGACTGGTCGAGGCGAGCGGCCTCGAGCCGGGGCCGGAAGGGCGCGAGGGCGCCTTCCTGGCGATCGCCTCCGACACCGGCTGGTTCCAGCACGCCAACACCACGGCCGAGGTCTGGCGGCTGGCCGCGACCCTGGCCGCGTCAGGAATCGAGAGCGAACGCCTGCACCGCGAGGTCTACCGGCGCTGCCGGCCCGAACACCCGCTCGGCATCGCCGCCTCCCTCGCCAGCGTCGAGTACCTGCTCGGCGGCCGCCTGGCCCTCGCCGTGGCCGATCCAGCCGCGCTGCAGGAGAGCGGCGGTCGCCTCGACGACAGCGATGAGGTGCTCGACCTGTTGCGGGCGGTCGACGGGGTCGAGGTCGTCGCCTTCGTGTTCGAGCGCGACGGCCGCCTCAAGGCCAGCCTGCGCAGCCGGGGCGCGGTCGACGTCAATCAGGTCGCGCGCGCGCTCGGCGGCGGCGGCCACCGCGTCGCCGCCGGACTCAGCTTCCCGGTCGGCACCGCCTTCGTCGACGGCCGCGAGCTGCTGCGCGAGGCCCTGTTCGCCGCCTTCGCCGCGTCCTGAGCCCCGGCGGCCCGCTCAGCCCAACTGCTCGCGCCGGCGGAACAGGCCGAGCATGGCCATCCGGGCCAGGCGCGGGTTCTTGCGCAGGCGGCGTTGGACGTAGGGCAACCAGTGCGAGCCGTAGGGCACGTAGACCCGCACCGGCAGCCCCTCGGCGCGGGCGCGTTGGCGCAGGTCCTCGCGGACCCCGAGCAGCATCTGCAGCTCGCAGCGCTCCGCCCACTCCGGCCGCTCGGCCACCAGGCGCTGCAGGCCGTCGACGATCTGGTCGTCGTGCGTGGCGGCGCCGACGAAGGCGCCGCCCTCGAGCAGGGCGCGGGTCGCGCGCAGGTAGGAGTCGACCACCTCCTGCGGCTGCTGGTAGGCGATCTCCTCCGGCTCGAGGTAGATGCCCTTCACCATGCGCACGTTGAGCGGCTGGTCGCGCGCGAGCAGGGCGGCGACGTCGTCGTCGGTGCGGCGCAACATCGACTGCAGCACGCAGCCGACCCGGCCGCCGAACTCCTCCCGCAGGCGGTCGTAGACGCGCAGGGTGGCGTCGGTGGTGGGGGAGTCCTCCATCTCGTAGCGCACGAAGCCGCCCTCGGCGGCCGCCATGCGCACCAGCTCCGCGACCGATCGGTAGCACAGGTCCTCGTCGATCAGGAGCCCCATCTGGGTCGGCTTGGTCGACAGGTTGAGCTCCAGGCCGCGCTGCTTCAGCTCCGCGAACAGGGCCCGGTACTCGACCAGCGCCTCTTCCACGTCAGCCTGGTGCGCGACCGATTCACCGAGCACGTCGTAGGTGACCCGGTAGCCGCCGGCTTCGAGTTTGGCGCCGAGTTCGAGCGCGCCCTCGCGCTGCTCGCCGGCGACGTAGCGACCGCCGAGCTTGCGCATGAAGAAGCGCGGAACCAGGGGCATTCCGAGGACGAGGAGTTTGTCGAACCAGGCCATGCGGTCGTTCGCGGTCGGGCGATGGCATAGGATGGCCTCGTTGCCCGCTCCGTGCCAGGGTCCGATGCTGAGCTTCTTGCGCCGCCTCTCCTCGAATCCCCGGGTCCGCCTCTTGACGGGCGCGGCGGCGGCGATCCTGCTCGCTCGGCTCCCTGCCCTGGAGGCGCTCGAGGCCCCGGCCCGCGCCGCGGCGGCCACCGCCTTCTTCACCGCCTGGTGCTGGCTGACCGCGGCCCTGCCGCTGCCGGTCGCCTCGCTGCTGCCGGCGCTGCTGCTGCCGGCGACCGGCGCCCTGCCGGCCAAGGAGGTGGCGCCGTTCTACTTCCAGGACATCCTGCTGCTGTTCCTGGGCGGCTTCATCCTGGCTCTGGCGCTGGAGCGCTACGGCCTGCACCGGCGCTTCGCCCTGACCGCCCTGCGCATGTTCGGGGCCCGGCCGCGGCGGGTGGTGTTCGGCTTCATGGCGGTGGCGGCGGTGCTGAGCATGTTCGTCAGCAACACCAGCACCGCCCTGCTGATGCTGCCGGTGGCGGTCGCGATCCTCGAGGCCTGCAGCCCCGAAGACAGCGAGCGCCTCGGGCCGCCGCTGCTGCTGGGCATCGCCTATGCCTGCAGCATCGGCGGCACCGCCACCCC
>CAZXTO010000290.1:0-4678 GCA_964643675.1 uncultured Planctomycetales bacterium | reverse complement strand
GCCGGGAGGCCGGGAGGCCGGGAGGCCGGCCGCTCGCCGCGCTCCCGGCGCCGGCCCGAAAGAATCAACGGACGACCCCGAATGGATCAGGGCCGCGGGACCAGCGGGGCCTCGATGAACTGGGCGCCGCGATAGACCCGGATCAGGTCGCCGGTCTCGAGCCGCGGACCGTCGACGCGGCCGGAGGAGTCCATCGGCAGGCCGATGCGGTCGAAGCGGGTGGAGGCGCGGCCGAAGGCGTCGGTGGTCATCGAGCCCAGCTCCCAACCGGCGGCGCGGATGAACACCACGGTGTTCGGCGGCGCGTTGTTGAGCTCCACCTCGAGGGTCTGGTCGATCAGGCCGTTGTCCGGCGACTCCTTGTACTTCGCCTTGAGGACCACGCCGTTGAGGGTCGAGTTGGCATCCCAAATGAGGTCGTTGTTCCCGCCGACGAAAGCGGCGCTGGCCGGCGCGACCAGGAGGAGCAAGGAGGTGAGGAGGGTGAGCAGGATCTTCATGTCGCTTGATTCGGTTCGATGGAGTCCGCTGCCGAAGGCAGGCGGTCGGGCTGTCGCCCGGTCGTCGGGGCAAGCGCAGGCTCCCCTTGGCCTCCCTCAGGCCTTCGCCGGAATCACGCCGCGGCTAGAATCGCGCCATGGAAGAGCGCGACCGGGCCACCCAGCTGCTGGCCGCCGCCGGCCGCGGCGACGCGGTCGCGGACGAGGAGCTGTTCGCGGTGGTCTACGCCGACCTCCACCGGGTCGCCTCCGCCTACCTGCAGCGCGAGCGCAAGGGCCACACCCTCCAGCCGACCGCCCTGGTCCACGAGGCCTACTGCCGCCTGGTCGACGCCGAGAACCTCGAGTTCGCCGACCGCCGCCACTTCTACGCCGTGGCCGCGCGCGCGATGCGGCGCATCCTGGTCGACCACGCCCGCAAGCGCAAGGCCGCCAAGCGCGGCGGCGGCGCCGGCCGGATCCCGCTCGATCGCCTGCCCGAGCTCCCGGCCGAGCGCGACGCCTGGCTGACCGCCCTCGACGACGTGCTCGGCGACCTCGAGAAGCAGGACCCCCGCCAGGCCAAGGTGGTCGAGCTCCGCTTCTTCGGCGGCCTGACGATCCAGGAGACCGGCGAGACCCTCGGCGTCTCCCACGCCACCGTGGAGCGCGACTGGAAGGTGGCGCGGGCCTGGCTGGCGCGCGAGCTGGCCAAATTCGGGCCAGAAGCGGATTGAGCCCCTTTTTCCGTCTTCCTTGAGGGGCCAGCGACCCGCTTCGCGCTATTCGTCCTAGGATGGAATTTCCACCGAAGCATGCTCCGCCCCTCCCTCCGCCACCTCTGGCTCCTGCTAGCCCTCGTCGCTGCGGTCGCGCCCCTGCCGGCCCAGGGCGGTCCGGCCGCTGTGCCGCCCCAGCAGTCGCCCGCGGGTGATCCGAACGACCCCGGCATCCTCGATCCGGTCCTCGCCGAGCGCGGCGTGTTCCGCTCGCGACTCGAAGCCAGCGATCAGGTCAGCAATGACTCCGAGCTGCTGAACATCGTCGGCGGCGTAGGGGGGGTCAAGCGGCGGCCGGCGAAGGGCCAGAGGAGCGCCACCGGCGCCGTGATCCAGAACGACCGCAGCCCCAACCGCGTGCTCGAAGACGCGGTCGAGGACATGGAGCGCGCCGCCAGCAGCAACCAGGCCCAGGACCTGGCCGCCGCCGCCCAGGTCGCCGCCTCCGTCCTGCTCGGCACCACCCAGGGTGAGCTCTTCGACGGCTTCGCGATGCTCAATCACGACCGCGGCGCCTGGCTCGGCGACCACCTGCCGGGCTACGACCGCCTCAAGCGCCTGCGCGACAGCGGCCTGCTGACCACCGGCCCCGACGGCGCGCCGCGCCGCATCTGGGAGGTCGACGTGCGCATGCTCTGGTACGACGACGAGGCCGACTGCGACACCCACTTCCTGCTGATCCCGGAGCTGGCCCACCCCTTCGACACCCTGCGGGTGAACTACACGATCTACTCGAGCGAGCGCGGCGACTTCGTGCCCGGCGTGCTGCTCGACGACGCCGGCATCCCCGACTCCGCCTCTCTGCCCTTCAAGGGCTTCGACGCCAGCTGGGTGCCGCTGAGCTCCCAGAGCGTGACCGAGGTCAGCATCGAGTACCCGCCGCTCGGCCAGATCCGCGGCCTGCAGGCCTGGGACTGGCGCGCCAAGCCTTGGCGCAGCACCTTCATCCAGCCGGTGCGGGAGGTCCGCAACGTCCACAGCGGCGCCTTGGAGCTGGACCCGCGCGGCCAGGTCCTGCTCGCCGCCAACGCCGCGCGCGACCTGGCCTCGATCGGCGCCGCCGCGCCGGAGCGCAAGATCCTGGCGGTGATCGAGGCGGTCCAGGCCGGCGCCAGCCCCGCCGCGGTGGCGGCGATGATGAACCAAGCCCAGGTGGCGCCGCTCGGCACCGCGGACCGCTGGGTCCGGCAGCTCGACGACCGCAGCGCCCTGCCGGTCGAGGCCCTCGAACTCCTCGCCCTCGAGGGCATCCACCCCGACCTGCCCGGCCCGCACCCGCTCGGCCCCTACGACCTGATCGCGGTCTTCACCAACCACGAGCTGCGCCTGCTGCGGGCCGACGACGGCCCGGCCGGCGGGCGCGTCCCGCCGCGGCGCCTGGCCGGCGCCTTCCCTGGCGACCGGCTGATGATCAAGCTGCTCAACCTCGACGCGATCTCCCATCGCTTCCGGGTGATGGAGGCCGGTCCGCCGCTGCACGACGACATCAAGACCTGCCAATACGCGCCGGCCGGTGGCCACAGCCTGGAGATCTACAGCTGGAAGCCGTGGTTCGGCGCGCCCAAGGCGGCCGAGCTGCAGTGGCGGTCGGGCTGGGGCTTCCGTCCGCACGCCGACGTGATCGCCCAATACGACGTGTTCCCGCGCGAGCTCGACCGGCTCGGGATCTCGCCCTACACCGACGGCGCCGGCCGCCTGCGCGGCGGCTGGCAGTACCCGGCCGCCGAGCGCGGCGGCGACTTCGTGTTCGATCCGCCGCAGGATTGGATCGGCACCCCGGCCGCGCCGAGCGCCCTGCCCCTGCGCGAGAGCGGCGGCGCCCGGGGCCTGCTGATCGGGCAGACCACCCCCGGCTACGGCGAGGCCCGCGTCTGCGACCACGCCGGCGACCCTCCCGGCAGCTGGTGCAGCACCGACCTGGCCGCGCTCAACCCCTACGGCGCCCTCAACTACGACTCCGACGGCGACGGCGTCGACGACCAGCTGCGCTTCCCGCCGTGGCTGCGCAACCCCGGCCCCAGCGGCGGCGACCTGATCCCCGCCACCCCGGCCTGGGAGCCCTTCCTCTACCTGAACCCGGCCAACGGCACGCCCTACCTCGACCCCGCCCGGCCCCGCGACGGCCTGTGGAGCGACCGCAGCTTCGCCTTCGGCGCCCCGCTCGCAGCCGGCGCCAACCTCGCGGTCGAGGTCATCGCCAAGCGCGGCCTGCCCCAGGCGCTCTGGATCGTCGACGACCTCATGCGCGCCGACGGCGCGGTGCCGGTCGAGATGAAGGACTGAGCGGCGCCGAGGCAGCGCGGCCCTAGCCCGGCGGAGCCTGCTCGGCTTCGGCCGCCGCCAGGTTCTCGCGGTACTGCCGCACCTCGGAGCTCTCGCCGCCCAGCCGCGGCTCGGCGATGCGCAGCGCCCGCGCGAAGGCCTCCGCGGCGCCCGCGAAGTCGCCGGCGTCGTAGAGCAGCAGGCCGAGGTTGTTGGAGGAGATCGCCACGTGCGGGTGGTCCTCGCCCAGCAGCTCCAGGCGCATCTCCAGCGCGCTCTGCAGCAAGCCGCGGGCGGCCTCGGGGCGCCCGAGGGCGCGCTGGACCATGCCCAGGTTGTTGCGCGCGGTCGCCAGGTCCGGATGGCCATCCGGATAGGCCGCGGCGAAGGCCTCGATCGAGCGCTGGTAGAGCTGGACGGCTTCGCCGAAGCGCTCCGGCTCGGCCTCCTCCGCGGCCGCGGCCCGGGTGAAGGCCAGGTAGGCCAGGTTGCCGGCCGACTCGGCCACCTCGGCGCTGGCGGCGCCGAACACGCGCTCGCGGATCTCGAGCGCCTCGGACCAGACCCGCTCCGCTTCCTCCCAGCGGCGCTCCGGGCTGGTGGCGTAGACGGTGCCGAGCGCGTTGAGGGCGTGGACCACCTCGCGGGAGTCGCGGCCATGGCTGGCCTCCTGCATCGCGAGCTCTCGCCGGTGCAGCTCCTCGGCGCCGGCGAAGTCCCCTCGGCGGCGCTTCAGGATGCCGAGCCAGTGCAGCACCTCGGCCTCGCGTTGGGCGTCGAGGCCGAGCCGGCGAGCGTCCTCGAGCAGGCGCAAGGCCCCGTCGTTCAGCTCCAGCCGCGTGTAGACCTCGCCGAGCAGGGCCGAGAGTTCGGCCCGGACCTCGGGTTCGTCCTCCAGGCCGGCGAGGGCCCGCGGACCGTTGCGTTCCAGGAAGCTCCGCACCGGCGTCTCGCCCGGATCGGAGGCCCAGGGATCGCCCTCCTCGAACAGCCCGATCACCACCTCCGCCACGCGGCGAGAGGTCTCGGCCTCGCCGCGCGCGATGCCCGCCTGCCACAGCACGCCGGCCAGCCCGGCGACCAGGGCGCCGGCGGCGAGGACTCCGGCGGCGACGCCGGCGCGGTGGCGGCGCACGAACTTGCCGGCCCGGTAGCGCC
>CAZXTO010000289.1:0-4682 GCA_964643675.1 uncultured Planctomycetales bacterium | reverse complement strand
TGGGCGCAGATGGACAGCACCAGGGCGACGATCGTTCCGACGAGGACGAAGCTTTCCATGGACGGGGCCGCAGGCCGCCTCCTCCAGACCGGGTCCCGGCCCTGCGGCTCACTACAATAAGCCCCCCCGGGCATGGCCTCTTGTCGGTTTTTGCCCTGGCCGCCATGGTCCTCGAAGGCAGATCCGCCCTGAACCGCGGCCTCGAAGTGCTCCAGCTCGAGGCCGACGCCATCCGCACCCTGCAGAGCCGGCTCGGCCCCAGCTTCGAAGCGGCGGTGGCCCGCATCCTGGAGTGCCGGGGCACCGTGGTGGTGACCGGGATGGGGAAGGCGGGGCTGATCGGCCAGAAGATCTCGGCCACCCTGGCCTCGACCGGCACACCGAGCCTCTCCCTGCATCCGGCGGAGGCCCTGCACGGCGATCTGGGCCGGGTGCGCGGCGAGGACCTGGTGCTGGCCCTGTCGAAGAGCGGCAAGACCCGCGAGCTGGTCCAGCTGCTGCCGCCGCTCAAGGCCCTCGGCGCCCAGGTGATCGCCCTGACCGAGTCGGAGGACTCGCCGCTCGCCGCCCACGCCGACCTGACCCTGGCCATGGGTCCGCTCGGCGAAGCCTGCCCGCTCGGCCTGGCCCCCACCGTCACCACCACCGCCCTGCTCGCCCTCGGCGACGCCCTGGCGATGGCGGTGCTCGAGGGTCGCGACTTCACCCGCGAGGAGTTCGCCGCCTACCACCCGGCCGGCGACCTCGGCCGCAGCCTGATGAAGGTGGGCGAGATCATGCGGCGCGGGCCCGAGGTGCCGCGCCTGCGCGCCGGCGCCACCGTACGCGACGCGCTGGCGGTCATGACCGAGACCCCGGGCCGGCCCGGCGCCGCCCTGGTCACCGACGAGCGCGGCCACCTGCTCGGCATCTTCACCGACGGCGACCTGCGCCGGCTGGCGCAGTCCCCCGAGGGCCTCGCGCTCGACGAGGCCATCGACCAGCACATGGCGCCATCGCCGCGCTTCATCCGCGAAGGCCAGCTGGTCGGCGAGGCGCTCCATCTGATCCGCGACGCCCACGTCGACCAGGTGCCGGTCGTGGCGGACGCGGACGAGACCGTCGTCGGCCTGGTCGATGTCCAGGACCTGCTCGAGGTGAGGCTCTGAACTTCCCCCCGGATCTGCTCGACCGCGCGTCGAAGGTGAAGCTGCTGCTGTCGGATGTGGACGGCGTCTGGACCGACGGCCGCATCACCGTGCACGCCGACGGCAGCGAGAGCACCGACTTCCACGTCCAGGACGGCTTCGGCATGGTGCTGCTGCGGCGCGCCGGCATCGAGGTCGCGGTGATCACCGGTCGCCACAACCCGGCGGTGAAGGCGCGGGTCGAGAAGCTCGGCATCGAGGAGCTGCGCATGGGCAGCTTCGACAAGGGCCCGCTGGTCGAGGAGCTGATCCGCGAGCGCGGGCTGCTGCATGAAGAGGTCGCGGCCATCGGCGACGACCTTCCGGACCTGGAGATGTTCGAACGCGCCGGCCTGCGCATCGCCCCGCCCGAGGGGGTCGAAGCGGTCCGCGCCGCCGCCGACTGGGTCACCCGCGCCCGGGCCGGCTTCGGCGCCCTGCGCGAAGTCGCCGACCTGCTGCTCGTGGCGCGCGGCGAGCACCCGGCCCGTTCGTGAGCGCGCTGCGCAGCCTCGGCCGGCTGCTCCTGATCGGAGCCCTGGCAGCCCTGGCGTGGAAGCTGCTGATGCACCAGGAGCCGGCCGCGAATCCGGTCGAGCCGCCGCCCGGCTTCTCGATGCCGGTCGAGGACTTCGGCCAGGTCGGCTTCGGTGTGCGCGGTCCGGTGCGCATCACCCTCTACCGCGAAGTGGAAGAGGAGGGCGGCCGGCTGCGCGCGCTGCCGCGCATGATCATCGAGGGCCGCGACCCGCGGCCGCTCGAGGCGGAAGGTGGCCCCGCCACCTCGATGCGGCTGGACCAGGTGGACATCCAGGCGCTCGGCGAGGACGGTCAGACCGAGCTCTACCGGGTCGAGGCGCCGGCCGCGGAGTTGGCGCTGGTGGCCGGAGCGGGGCGGCCCACCCTCGATCCGGCGCGGCCCTGGGTGCTCGAACGGCCCGAGCTGCGCATGCCCACCCCCCACGGCGAGCTGGTGCTCGCCACGGCCCAGGCCACCCTCGAATCCGAGCAGCGCAGCTTGCGCGGCCACGGCGGCTTCGAGCTGCGTTCCGGCAGCATGGCCTTCGCCGGCTCGGAGCTGGAGCTGGATCTCGAGACCGGCGCGGTCGACTTCGGTCCCGAGCAGGACCTGAGCTGGCAATTCCCGAGCACCGGCGACGGCCTGCTCCGCGGCAGCTCCGACGGCGGCGGCCTGCTGCGCGAGCGCGAGGATGGTTCGCGTTCGCTGGAGCTGCCCGCAGCCGAGCGCTGCGAGATGGAGCTGCCGGCCGAGTCGGGTCTGGAGGGCCGCTTCCGCTGCGGCGGCCTCGAGCTGATCCTCGATCCGGTCGGCGGCGGCAGCAGCTGGACGCCCCGCCGGGCCGTCGCGGCGGCGCCGAGCAGCTGGTCCGGCCAGCTCCAGGAGGGTCGGCAGGCGCTGGTCTACGGCGAGGACGCGGTGCTGGTCTGGGACGGACCGCAGCTCCATGGCATCGACCAACGGGGTCCGATGGTGGCCGTGATCGAGGAGAGCCCGGAGGGCGCCGAAGGCGGCTGGTTGGCGGCCGAGGGCGGCGCCTACCTCACCGCTGGCCAGCGCTCCCTGCTCCTCTACGGCGGGGTCGGGGGCATCTACGCCGGCGGCTGGTTCGAAGCAGATTCCTACTTCGGCGATGACGGCGGCTGGCTCGCACTGGGGAACGTCTCCCTCGCCGACGGCATGGTGCTGACCGACCGCTTCGAGGTCGGTCCCAACGGCCGCAAGTTCGTCGAGGGCGCGGTCCTGTTCAGCCCGGATCCGCGCATCGCGGTGGCGGCCCCGCGACTGGTCCTGCAGGCCCCCGACGAGTTGAAGCCCGACTTCCAGCAGTTCCACGCCGAGGGCGGTGTGCGCACCCACCTGAGCCTGCAGGCGCAGCCGGCGGTCCTCCACAGCCGCGAACTGGACGCCCAGGGTGACCTCGGCAACTCCTCCAGCCTGATCGACGCGCCGCCGCTGCCCGAACCCGCCCTGGAGGCACCAGAGGGGGGCGAGATCGCCGCCGAGACCCCCGGAGCGCGGGTGCCGGCCCCGATGCGCCTCGACGCCCGCCACGAGGTCCGCATCGAGCAGGGAGAGGCGCTCTTCACCGGCAACCACTTCGCCGCCCACAGCGAGACCAGCATGGAGCTGCGCGGCACCCCTGCCATCGGCGAAATCCCCCGCCACGACAAGGAAGGGAAGGAAATCGGGATTGCGACCTTGAGCGCCCTGCGGCTGGTCCTGCACGAGTCCGAGGTGCTCCCCATCGGCCGCCCGGAGCTGCAGCTGCCGGCCGCCGAGCTGGGGCTGGCCGGGGAGGAGATCCGGGTCACCGCCCAGCGCATGCGCTTCCAGGAGGACGGCTCCGCCGGCGGCCTGCAGGGGCGGGTCCGCGCCGAGGGCGGCCTCGAGCTGGAAGCCTGGTCGGCGGTCTGGGAGACGCTCGAGGACCCTGGGCACCAGCTCCTGACCTTGTTGCCAGAGGCCGGGAAGCTGGTCCGAATGCGCGGCGAGCTGCTGCCCGAGCCGGTGGGGGCGGACGAGGGCTCCGCGGCCCCGCCCCCCTCGGAAGCCGGCGCCGACCGCCCCGCTCCCGCTCCCCCGGCCCTGCCGCTCGCCGATCCCTCCGATCCGCTCGAGGGGCGCCGCTTCGACTTCGAGGCCCGCAAGATCCAGGTGCGGCTGTGGGAGCGGGTCGGCATCCTCGACGGCGACGCCCGCGTCCGGGTGGAGCTCGACCCGGGCGAGGAGGAAGAGGCGGCCACCACCTTCGAGGTCGCTGGGCGGCACGGCGAGGTCGGCCTGCGCTCGGGCCTGTTCCAGCACAACGCCACCCTGGTCCAAGAGAGCGCCGCCGGCAAGATCGAGGCCGGCGCCGACCGTATCGAGTGGCGACGCGACGGCCAATCGGCTCGCTTCGAGCTGAGCGAGGGCCGGCCGTGGCTGAAGGGGGCCGGCCTCGACGCCAAGGCCTCGCACATGGTGGTGGTGCGGCCGGTCGACCCGGCCGCGGGCATGAGCCTGGAGCTGACCGGCTCGGCCGAGCGGCCGGCCAGCCTGCAACTGCCCAACGGCAGGGTGCTGACCGGGGCCCGGCTCCGCTACAACTTCCTGACGCGGCTGTACGACACCGGCAGCGGACGCCTGCACGACGAGGACGACCGCCCTTGAACCCCCTCCTCCTCCTGCTCCCGCTGCTCGCCCCGCAGCAGGAGCCCGCGCCGGATGCGCCGGCGGCGGGCGAGCCGGGCGTCGACGCCAGCTGGACCGAGCTGCGCTCCTGGGAGGAGGAAGGGCCGGACGGCGATCAGGTCGTCTACCTGTTCCTCGGGATCCAGGCGCAGCTGTACGAGCCGCCGGCGGGCAGGGGCGACCGAGCGGGCGCGGGGGTCGCGCCCACCTTGCTCAGCGAGGTCCGCGCCGGCGAACTCGAGCTGCGGCTCGACCGCCTCGGCTACCGCGCGCTGTCGGGGGATCCCGCCGCCATCGCCGAGCTGCGGCTGCGGCCGCCGACG
>CAZXTO010000288.1:0-4684 GCA_964643675.1 uncultured Planctomycetales bacterium | reverse complement strand
CGCGCCTGGGCCCCGGGGGGCAGCGCGTGCGGACGGTCGCCATCCGGCGGCGGCGGGAAGCCGGCCACCGGATGGAGCCGCAGATCCTTCCCCAGCCGGGCCAAGGCCAGCGACTCCGCCGCTCCCAGCCACCACACGACCAGGTCGCCAGGCTCGGCGTCCTGCCGGCTGGAGATCGCCAGCAGGTCGCCGTGGCGGAGGTCCTCGCCGCCGCCCGGGGGATGGGGAGCAGGCGACGGCGCGACCAGGGACAAGAAGAAGGTGTCGGCCAAGCCTTCCTCGTGGACGACGAATTGCGCCGCCTTGCCGGAGGGCTCGGTCTCGAGCAGACGAGGGTTCATTTCCACAGCCGCAGCACTCCTACGACGCGGCCGGCGAGCGAGAAGGGCTCGCCGCGGCGCACGACGATGTCGGAAAGGGTCGCGTTGGCCGGACGCAAGACGATGCGTCCGCGCTCGGGCAGGTAGCGCTTGACGGTGGCTTCCATCTCCTCGCCTTCGCCGACCAGGGCGACGACGATGTCGCCCTTCTTGGCCGAGTCCTGTTGCTCGACCAGGACCAGGTCGCCGTCGAGGATGCCGGCTTCGATCATCGAGTCGCCTTCGACGCGCAGGGCGAAGTCGGCCTCCGAACCCTCGGGCAGCGGCAGCGCGCCCTCGAGGTTCTGGATCGCGGTCAGCGGCGCGCCGGCGGCGACGCGGCCGACGATCGGCACCGCCCGGGCATCGACCCGGGCCTCGTCGCCGCCGTCGGCGGCGAGCAGGGCCTCCCCCGCCGGGGTCGGCTCGATGCCGCGCGCCTGGCGCGAGATCTGGATCAGGCCCTTGCGCTCCAGGGCGCGCAGGTGGAAGTCCGCCGTCTGGGCGCTCACGCCCAACAGCCGCCCCAGCTCAGCCCGCGTCGGCGGATAGCCGTGCCGGGCTTGGAAGGCTCTCAGGGATCGCAGCGCGGCCTCCTGACGTGAGCTGAGCTTTTCCGGGGTCGGCATGGCATCCACTCTATCTGATAAATATCAGATGTCAAGGCCGGCGCGGGGATTCCGGAGAGCCGCCCGGAGCGGCCGCTCCGCCTCTAGGATGGCCGACATGCTGCTGGCCGCCGTCCTCCTGGCGATCCCCGCCATCGCCGCCCACGCCCAGGAACCCGACCTCAAGGGCTGTCGCCGCTGCGACCACCGCGGCGTGGTCGACTGCAAGCAGCACGACCAGGAGTTGCTCGCCCTCGAGCGCCGGGTCGGCTACTGCGCCGCCGCCGCCCGCTGCCCGGACTGCGCCGGCGCCCTGGTGGTGCCCTGCAAGCGCTGCGACGGCGGCCCCGAGACCGGCCTCATGGAGCTGCGCCGGAAGGAGGTGGCGGCCTGGCTGGCCCAGGAGGACCCGCTCGAGACCTTCCTCGAGCGGCCCCTGATCCGCATCGAGACCCCCCACTTCGTCTTCGTCACCGACGCCGTCCGGCTCCACCGCAGCAAGAAGAAGAAGGTCGACGGCCACCGCTTCCTGCACGAGCTGGCGCGCGACGCCGAGGAGGCCGCGGCCTGGGTCGACCAGCACTACGAGCCCGGCGAGAAGGGTTACCGCACCCGCATGCGGCTGTGGTTCTGGGAGAACCTGGAGGATCACCTCAAGGTCATGCGCCACTTCCTCGGCAGCGGCTCGGCCGGCGATTTCAAGATGCTCGGCCACGCGCCGCTGTTCAGCGTGCACTGCCACGACCACGCCTTCCAGGGCAACGAGCCGCAGCTGCGCAGCCTCGGCGTGCACAACGGCGTGCACATGCTGCTGTCGAACCTGTGGACCGAGGTCTGGATCGGCGACATGCAGGGCGGCTGGCTCGACTCGGGTTCGGCCCACTGGTACGAGGAGCAGGTCTACGGCTTCGTCCAGCACTACTGCATCGACGAGGCCGCGATCCCGCCCGACTGGAACGGCGGCGTGTGGCGGGCCGCGATCCGCGAGCTGCTCAACCGCAAGAGCGAGCGGGTCTACCTGCCCGACCTGGTGCGCGAGCAGACCGGCTCGATGACGCCGGAGGAGCAGGCCCTGGCCTGGTCCGTCTACGACTGGATCGTCGCCACCAAGCCGGAGGCCCTGCCGGAGCTGCTGCGCGGAGCCAAGAAGCGCACCCCGGCGCGGGAGATGTTCCCCGAGCTGCTCGGGGTCTCGATCCTCGAGGCCGAGAGCGCCTGGCGCGCCTGGGTGACCGAGACCTACCCCAAGAAGGAGAAGAAGGCGCGTCGTTGAGCGGCGCCGCGGCGCGCGCGCCGGCTCAGTAGCGGTTGCGCAGGTCGGCGCCGTCCTCGGAGCGGCCGGGCCGGGAGCGCACCGGGCCGCGCAGCACCGCCCGGTCCCAGGCGTCGGCCAGCACCTGGGCGTAGTTCGGCCCCGCCTGCAGCCGCTCGCCCTCGCCACCCTCCAGCTCGGGAAGCAGCTCGGTGTGACGGCCGGCGCGGCGGCGGATCTCCTCGCCGCTCGCGCGATCCCGGCTCAGCAGCAGGTCGCAGGTCTCCCACTCGCGCTCGAGCCGGGCCAGCAGGGCCGGTTCGTGCAGGGCTCCTTCGAGCTCGCCGACGCTGGTGCAGGCCACCAGCGGGGCGCCGAGCGCGTTGGCGGCGGCCCGGGCGATGACCCCGGTCAGCGCCGGCCACTCGGCGTGGACCAGGTCGAAGCGGCTGCCGCGGGCCAGCGAGGCGGCCTTGCGGGTGCCGGTGGACCAGTAGGCGGCGGCCGCCGGGCGACCGAGGGTGCGGCCGAAGCGCTCCATCAGCTCAGGGGCCGTGAGCTCCGGCTCCAGCAGGCGCAGCCCGGGACGGAAGCGGAACACGCCGCCGACGTCGGCCTCGCCGCCGGCGCAGGCCGGGGCCAGGAAGGACAGCTGGAGCCCCTCGCTGAGCAGCTTCTCGAGCTGCTGGACCAGCGCTGGGGACCAGGGGGCCGGCGTCGGCTCGTCCGCAGGGGGCAGCGCGGGCAGGACGACGAGTACGTGGAGGGCCCCAGAATCGACGGAGGGGGGATTCATCCAGGGGACAGGGGTTCCCTCGATTGAACCACAGAAAGGCCGGGATGGGAAGGACTAGCCAGCGGCGGCGGCCCGCGGCAGGCAGAAGCAGGCCTCGACCGCGCTCCGCACCGGGTCCTCTTCCCAGTCCGACTCGGCCAGCTCGGCGATCTGCTCGCCCTCGGAGCGGCCCAGCTCCAGGATCTCGTGCAGCGGCTTGAGGTAGACCGCCTCCGCGGGATCCAGCTCGGCGGCGTCGACCATCCAGCGGGCGTAGTCGAGCAGGGTGCGGCCGTCCCCCACCGGCGCCGACAGGCCGCGGTGGTGGGCGTCCTTCCAGGCGCTGACGCGCTGGTGGTGGCTCCAGCCGCCGGTCAGCTCCCAGGCCGCCTGCAGCGCGCGCTCGGAGTAGAACAGGCCCTTCACCAGGGCGCACAGCGCCAGCGCCATGTCCGGGCAGCCGGTGTCGGTGCTGCGGATCTCGAGCTGCGGCCGGAAGCGGACCTCGGGGAACAGGGTGCTGAGGTGTAGCTCCCAATCGGCCGCCGAGGCGGCGCCGCCTTGGAGGTAGCGACGGAAGTCCTGGCCGCGGCCGTCGACCACCGCGCCGCCCTCGTGCCGGAACAGCATCGGGGCGTCGAGCGCCCACTCGACGTAGTCCTCGAGGCGGGTGTCGGCCCGCACCAGCGCCGCCGGGATGCCGCAGCGGCTGTCGTCGGTCTGGGTCCAGACGTGGCCGCGCCAGCTGGCGTAACCGCTCGGCTCCCCGGCCCTCAGGGCCGAGTTGGCGAACAGGGCGCTCAAGATCGGCGCCAGGGCGAAGCCGGTGCGCAGCTTGCGGGCGGCGTCATCGGCATCGGCGTGATCGAAATTGACCTGGGTGCCGCAGGTGGTCTTCATCATCCACAGGCCCAGCTCGCCGGCCTCGGCCAGGTAGGGCTCGAGCACCTCGTAGCGGGCCTTGGGGATGCGTCGGATGCGGTCGGGAGGGTCGGCCGGCTGGGCCCCCATGCCGAGGAAGCGCACGTCGAATTCGTGGCACAGGGCGTCGAAGTGCTGCAGCATCTCCTCGAGCTCGGCCTCGATCGCGCTCACGCTGGCGAGCGGGCTGCTGTTGAACTCGATCTGGGCGCCGGGTTCGAGGGTGATGCCGCGGCCGTCGGGGCCGGCCAGCCCCAGCAGGGCGCCGTCCTCCTCGAGCCGCCGCCAGCCGGTGCGGGCGGCCAAGGACTCCAGGATCTCGGCCATGCCGCCGACGCCGAGGTAGGGCACCGCGTGACCGTCGGGCCGGGTCACGAACATCTCGTACTCCAAGCCGAGCTTGAAGTCGGAGGGGTCGCGGTGGCCGCGGGTGAGGGCCTCCAGCAGCTGGCCGTGGTGGCGCAGTTCGGTCATGCGGGCTCAGGAGGGGGTGCCGGGCTGCGCTGGGTCGCGGTAGGCCAGCGGCGGCCCCAGGACTTCCTTCAGGATAACGGCCTCCCGCCAGGAGGAGGCCGCGGTCCAGGCCTGGCGCTGGCTGAGCCGGGCCGGGCCGCTGGACTCGAGTTGGCCGAGCCGCCGGTCCTCCATCTCCTCGGCCAGGGAGGACAGGCCGGAGGTGTCGAAGCGCTCGTCGAGGGTGCCGGCGAAGGAGGCCTCGCCGAAGTCGCGGTCGTCGAGGTAGGTCTCGAAGCCGCCGACCGCCCCGCGG
>CAZXTO010000287.1:0-4703 GCA_964643675.1 uncultured Planctomycetales bacterium | reverse complement strand
CCGGGCGGTGGACGAGTTCGCGGCCCGCGCCCGGGGAGGGCGCGGACCGCTGGTCTTGGCGGGTCGGGGCCATGGCGGGATTCTAGCCCGCCTCGGCCCGGCCCCGGGTGGCCTGGGGCTCCTCATGCTCCGCCCCAGGCTCGGTCTCGGTCAGCCGATCAGAGGTAGACCTCGCGCAGCTGCTCGATCTCGACCTTGTCGGAGCTGTTGACGGTCTGGATCCCCTCCGGCGGGTCGTCGCCGACCTGGTTGTGGTAGATGATGTTGCTGGTGCTGAAGTGCTCGATCTCGTCGACCACGAACAGCTGGCCGTGGACCAGCAGCCCGCTCAGGTACTCCAGGCCGTGCACGAAGCTGAAGCCGTGGATCTGGCTGCCGCCCTTCTTGCCGTTGATGCAGCAGTGCTGCTGGCCGCACTGGTGGTTGGTGAAGCACTCGTGGCTGCCCTCGCCGGAGGAGGCCGCCAGCCCGACCTTGGTGGCCGGCGCGATCAGGCCCACGTGCGGACCCGACCCGGTGCCGATGGTGCAGTCGCGCATCCACAGCCGGTTGCGCTCCGGGCCGCGCAGGTCGGTGGTGCGCTCGCAGTAGACCACGATGCCGCCCAGGAAGCGGCACTTCCGCAGCGTGACCTCCTCGCCGGGGGCGAGGTGGAAGACCACGGTCTTGGTGAAGGTCTGGTTCTCGTACAGGCCGCCGGTCGTGAGCACCTCCCGGTCCGGGTGGCTGCCGAGGTAGCCGTTTAGATCCCAGGAAGGCATGTAGACCTTGGAGCTGATCTTCTGCTCCTGGGCGCCGCTGACGTACACCGTGTCGCTGTACTTGAACAGGGTGTCGTTGAGGTTCATCCACGACAGCGTGAAGGGCTCCAGGCTGTCCGGGCCGCCCGGGATCCAGTCGCCGGCGTTGTGGTTCCAGTCCATGACCACGCCGAGTTCGTCCGCCAGGATGAAGTCGCCGTTGATGTGGACGTTCTCCATCGACAGCTCCTCGCCCAGGAAGACCAGCGCCTTGTCGGCGGTGGAATTGCCGCCGTCCACCTTGAGGGTGGCCTCGACCCGCGCGGTGCCGGCGGTACCGGCGGCGGTGCCGTCCACCGTCAGCAGGTGCTGCTCGCCGCTGCGGGCGGCGCTGACCTGGAAGCTGGAGCCGTCGGGCAGCGGCATCGGGTTGACGCCGGTGCCGGTCCAGTCCGGGTCCAGCAGCAGCTGCCGCTGGGCGAACTCCAGGCCCGATTGGACCGCCAGGTCGGCGTGGGTCTCGCGCCGCACGTCGCCGCTGTTGTCGAGTTGGAGCCGGGTGGACTGGCTGAAGCTCATCGCCAGCGCGGCCACCAGGCCCGAGATCAGCAGGGTGATCAGCATGACCGAACCCCGCTCCGTGTTTCCTTCGTTTCTCCTCATTGGTACACCTCCCGGATCCCCTGGAGGGAGACGCCGGAGCCGGAGTGGGGGTAGCTGATGCCCGGCGGCGGGTTCTGCACCACCAGCGGGTCGAAATAGATGTGGGAATTCTCGAGGTAGAACTGGTCGACCACGATCACCTGGCCGCTGACCTGGTTGTTCTCCAGTTCCTTGTAGGTCTGCACGAAGTTGAGCCCGCTCACGTGGCAGTTCTCGAGCTCGATCTGGCTGGCAGGCGCCAGCACGCCGACGTGCGGAACCATGCCGTCGCCGATGTGGCAGTTCTCGATCTTGACCCTGTTGCGGAAGGGGCCGCGCAGGTCGTAGGTGTTCTCGCACCAGACCACGACGCCGCCGTCGATGTGGCTGTTCTCGATGTGGATCTCGTCCGAAGGATCGGCGATGACCACCACGGTGTCGGGCGTGTGCAGGTGGGCGATGTGGGTGGTGCCGGTGAAGATGGTCTTGCCCGGTCCCGGGATGGCCCAGTCGCTCAGGTCCCAGGCCGGCATCTGCACCCGCTGGGTGATCTGCTCCTGGGTGCCGTGCTTGAGCCGGTAGTCGGTGTCGGTGTAGTGCTGCAGCACGCTGTCCCAGATGTGGAACTTGTCGAGGTCCATCACGCCCAGCGAGCTCGGCCCGCCGGCGACCCAGTCGCCGCCGCCGCCGGGGTGGTTGACCCAGTCGTCGATCACGCCGAGCTGGTCGGCCAGCAAGAGGCCGCCGTCGTGCAGGTGGACGTGGGCGGCGTCGAACTCGCGGCCCAGGAAGACCACCGCGTGGTCGCTGAGCGGCGTGCCGCCGCCGCCGGTCTCGACCTCCGCCGCCAGGCGCGACCGGGATTCCCCGAAGGAGCCGTCCACCTCGAGGGTGGTGGCGCCGCCGCTGTCGTCGCGGGTGACCGCGAAGCGCAGGCCGTTGCCGACCGTCAGGCCGTTGCTCCCGGTGCCGGCCCACTGCGGATCGAGCAGGAGCTGGCGCTGGGCGAACTCGAGGCCGGACTGGGTGGCCAGGTCGCTGTGGAGCTCGGCCGAGACGTCGCGCGAGGCGTCGAGCTGCAGCCGGCCGGAGTCGCTGAAGCTGACGGCCAGGCCGCCGACCACGAGGGACAGGATGAGGACCAGCAGCAGCACGGAGCCTCGTCGTCCGCGGTCGCTCGGAATGGAAATCGTTCTCATGCAAGGCCTCCCTTGCTCCAGCATCGGACGCTGAGCGGATTTCCTAAGTCACGGTGGGGGAAAGCCCTGCGCGGCGAACTCAGTAGCTTTCCTTGACCGACATGAACTCCACGCCCATCCCGGCCGAGCCGTGGGTGATGCCGATCGGCGGGTTCACGCCCGAGTGCGCGTCGTAGTAGATGTGGGCGTTCTCGATCTCGAGCTCGTTGACCACGATCAGCTGGCCGCTCAGGTGGTTGTTCTCGAACTCACAGGTGGAGCCGATGAAGCAGAAGCCGGAGATCTGGTTGTTCTCGATCTCCACCGCGCAGGCCGGCGCGATGACCCCCGCCGTGCTGGCGCCGCCGCCGATGTGGCAGTTCTCGATCTTGACCGAGTTGCGAGCCTCGCCGCGCAGGTCGTAGGTGTTCTCACACCAGATCACGATGCCGCCGTCGATGTGGCTGTTCTCGATGTGGATCTCCTCTCCCGGGTCCGCCACCACCACCAAGGTCTTGGTGGTGTGCAGGTGCCGGATGTGGGTCTGGTCGGTGTAGATGATCTTCTCCGGACCCGGCACCAGGTAGGAGGAGAGGTCCCAGGCCGGCATCTTGGCCCGCTCGCTGGTCTTCGCCTGCACGCCGCGCTTCAGCTTGTAGTTGGTGTCGGTGTAGTTGTACAGGGTGCTGTTCCAGACGTGCGCCTTGCTGATCGTGACCCCCTCGATCGAGTCGGGGCCGCCGGCCACCCAGGCGCCCGGGCCGCCGCCGGGGTCGTTGACCCAGTCGTCGACGACTCCCGTGGTGTCGGCCACCAGCATGTTGCCGTGGACGTGCACGTGCTTGAGCTTGAGCTCCTTGCCCAAGAAGACCAGCGCCTTGTTGCCGCTGCCGCCCTCCCGGCACTCGCACTCGACGTGCATCATCGCGGTCAAGCGGGCCTCGGACTCGCCGAAGCTGCCGCTGATGCTCAGCATCGGCATCTTGGTCGACCCGCTCTTGTTGACCGAGAAGCTGGCGCCGTCGCCGAAGCTGATGCTGTCGCCGTCCATGCCCTCCCAGTAGGGGTCGAGGCGCAGCTGGCGGCGGGCGTACTCGAGGCCGGACTGGCGCGCGAGGTCGCTCTTGAGCTCCGCCACCACGTCGCGCGAGACGTCGCGCTGCAGGGTGCTGGAGCCGCCGAAGCTGGCGGCCATACCTCCGACGATCGCGCTGAGGATCAGGACCAGGAGCAGGACCGACCCCCGCTGACCGTCCCCACGCTTGCGGCACCGCTTGGGAAGGGGAACTCTCACGGCCCATTGGCGGCGCGCGATCGGGGATCGTGAGCGGAATCCTCGAATTCCGCTGGGATGGGGTCGGCGAGGCGGCCTGGGCCGGCCGGGATCAGGTGTTCACCCGCACCCAGGTCGCGCCCGACAGGTTCATCACCAGGCCGGAGGCGGTGGCCCCGGTCTCGTCCCCCGGGTCGTGGGTGAGGGTCCAGTCGAACTTGATCCGCGAGATCACCGGTCCGGCGCCCTTGTCCACGGTCTGGGTGTCGACCCCGAAGCTCTGCAGGCCGGTGGCGACGATGTCGGGGCTGAGCACGCCGTCGGAGACGGTCAGCACGGCGGTGTCAGCGCTCCACTGGTAGACCAGGATGTCCGGGTCCAGGCTGCTGGTGGCGTCGATGGTGATGGTCCAGGCGCTGGCCTCGTTGCCGGTCACCGTGACCGCCGCCGCGTAGCGGCAGTCCTTCAGCAGCCGGTCCAGGGCGCGGCGGCCGTGGACGTGGGTGTGGACCCGGGTGTCGCCCTCGCTGACCACCGCGAAGCTCTCGCCGGCGCTGTAGATGGCGCCGAACAGCAGCACCATGGTCAAGGCCGACACGATCATCAGCTCCAGCAGGGTGAAGCCGCTGCGCTTCGACAACCGCGTTCTGCTCCTCATTGCTCCTCCGCGCGCAGGGCGCCGCTCATGGGGTCGAGCTCGAGCAGCCAGCTGGAGCTGCCCTCGACGATTCGGACCGCCGCGCGCTCGTTGCCGCGGCCGTTGGGGAGGAAGGTGAACACCGAGGGCGTGCCGGTGACCGGCTGGAAGGCGACGCCGGTCTTGAGCTCGCGCCAGCCGTTGGCGTCGCTGTCCGGCCCGGGCACCGGGGT
>CAZXTO010000286.1:0-4720 GCA_964643675.1 uncultured Planctomycetales bacterium | reverse complement strand
GTGCCTCCCCAGATCCGCGACCTCGCCTCCCGCTTCGCCCTCACCGGGCGGGTCAGCGGCATCGACCCCTTCCCGGGCGGGCACATCAACGACTCCTTCCTGCTCGAGGCGGTCGCCGGGGACGGCGTGCGGCGCTTCCTGCTCCAGCGCATCAACGGCGACGTCTTCCCCCGACCGCACCAGATCATGCGCAACATCGAGCGCGTGACCCGGCACGTGATCCAGCGGCTGAAGGACGGCGGCGAGACCGATCTGGGCCGGCGCTTCCTGACCCTGGTCCCGACCCTCGATGGCCACGGCTGGCTGCAGGACGGCCGCGGCGACGTCTGGCGGCTCTACGACTTCATCGAGGGCACCCGCTGCTACCTCGAGGTGCACACCCCCGAGCAGGCCGAGACCGCCGGGCGCAGCTTCGGCGCCTTCCAACGCCTGATCGCCGACCTCGACGGCGGACCGCTGCACGAGATCATCCAGGGCTTCCACGACACGCCCGAGCGCTTCGCCGCGCTGGAGCGGGCCGTGGCCGCCGATCCGCTCGGCCGCGCCCTCGGCTGCCAGGACCTGATCGACTTCGCGCGCGGCCTGCACGCCGAAGCGGCGGTGGTGGTCGATGGCCTCGCCGACGGCAGCATCCCCGAGCGCCCGGTCCACAACGACTGCAAGATGAGCAACGTGCTGCTCGACGAGCAGAGCGGCGAGGCCCTGTGCGTGGTGGACCTCGACACCATGATGCCGGGCAGCGCGCTCTACGACTTCGGCGACATGATCCGCACCATGACCACCCGCGCGGCCGAGGACGAGACCGAGCTCGAGCAGGTGAAGATCGAGCTGCCCTTCTTCGAGCGCCTGCTGCGCGGCTACCTCGACGGCACCGACGGCCTGCTGGTCACCCGCGAGCTCGAGCTGCTGGCCTTCTCCGGCAAGCTGATCACGATGGAGCTGGCGGCGCGCTTCCTCACCGACCACCTGCTCGGCGACCGCTACTTCCGCATCCACCGCCCCAACCACAACCTCGAACGAGCGCGGGCCCAGTTCGCCCTGGTGCGCTCGATCGAGGCGAATCGGCCGGCGATGGAAGAGATGGTCGCGGCCGCGGTGGCGTAGCGAGCCGCACGGGCCGCCAAGCGACGCGGTGACCTAGAGCCGCTGCAGCCGGGTCACCCGGCCGAGCGCCAGCCAGTCCATCACGTAGAGGTTGCCGTCGTGGTCCCAGGCGGCGGCGTGCGGGGCCAGGAATTCCCCCTGCGCCCACTGCGCGCGCGGCACGCCGTTGTTGGCGCGCTTGGCCGGGTCGGGCTGGTCGCCGATCTGGGCGATCAGCTGGTTGTCGCGCCCGAGCACGGTGACGCGGCCGGCCAGGTCGGCCACCACCAGCTCCTCGCCGCGCTGGGCGGTCATGCACGGACGCCGCAGCATGCCCTCGACCACCTCGAGCAGGCCGCCGTCGAGGTCGAAGAGCTGCAGGCGGTGGTTCTCGCGGTCGGCCACCACCAGCCGCGGCTCCGGACCGCGCCGGTCGAGCAGGATGCCGTGCGGGGTGCGGAACTGCCCCGGCTCGCTGCCCGGGCCTCCCCAGCAGCGGACCCACTGGCCGGCGGCGTCGTACTCGTGCACCCAGCCCTGGCCGTAGCCGTCGGCGACGTAGACGCGGCCGTCCGCGGTGGCGGCGACGCCGGTGGGTCGGTACTGGTCGGCGCTCTGGTACTTGCCCGACTGCTCCGGCCAGTCCAGGGTGCGCAAGAGGCGGCCGTCGAGGGTGGTCTGGAACACGGCGTGGCGGCCGGTGTGGGTCAACCACAGCCGCTCCTCGCCGCCCTCCTCGACCAGGCACATGCCGTGCAGGCCGCCGGCGTACTCGGCGCCCCAGGAGTCGAGCAGCGCCCCGGCCGCGTCGAAGACCCGCACCGCCGCTTCGGTGTCGGTGTTGACGTAGATCCGGCCGAGGCGGTCGACGACGATGCCGCCGTGGGTGTTGCCCAGCTCGCGGCCGTCGGGCAGGGCGCCCCAGTCCGGGTCCCAGGCGTAGCGGTGGTTGGCCTCGCCGGTGCGCGCCCAATCCGCGGGGGCAGCGGCCGGGCCGGCGGAGCTGGCGGACGGCGGCGCCAGGGCACAGCCCAGGCCGAAGGCGGTCAGGCAGAGCGCGAGGAGCAGCAGGTGGCGACGGGGCATGGCGCCAAGATAGCGGCGGCCGCACAGCGCTCCTGCACCACCGCCTCGCAGCGCGGGCACTCCAGGCGCTGGCGGGTGGCCCGCAGCCGCCAGCCGAACTCGAACAGACCGACCGATGCCACCGCCACCGCGATCGGCAACACCACCTGGCGCGTGGTCTGGGCCCCTTCCTCGGCCGCCAGCAGCCCGTGCCCGAACCAGGCCGAGACCGCGAAGGAGAGCCCGGCCAGGGCGATCAGGAGCAGGCCGTAGCCGGTCAGCGCGGCCCGCCGCGACCGCCGGCGGATGCGCAGGGTCGGTTGGCCACAGGCGTGGCACGAGATTCTCTGCTGCGTTCCCATGGAGGTGATGGGTGGGGCGGCCGGAGGCCGCGGGCGTCGAACACCGAACCGACGCCTCCCCGCGGGATCGATGCCCGCAGCATGGCACGAAGGAGGCCGCGGCGCAAGCGGCCCAAAGACACGCATCCGTGCCGTTTCGCGTCCCTATCCTGTGCCCGATGCCGCCCGTCTTCATCAGCATGCTGACCCTGCTCGCGGCCGGGATCGCGGTGGTGGTGGTGCTCTCGCGCAAGCGCCAGAACGGCCTCGCGGCGGCCGCCAAGCGGCTCGGCTTCGCCTACGTCGGTCGCCACGCCGAGCTCGAGAGCATGCTGCCCGACATCGCCCGCTTCGGCGAGCTGGCCGGCAAGCACGGCGCCTGGAACGCGATGCGCGGGGTCTGGAAGAGCACCGAGCTGGTGGTCTTCGACCACAGCATGGACGAGGGCAAGACCCTGCGCGTCGGCGGCACCGCCACCACCGCGCTGTTCCTCGCTCGCGGCGCCGAGCTGCCCGACTTCGAGATGATCCCGCAGAGCCTCGGCACCCGCATCGGCGCCCAGCTCACCGGCGGCGACGTCGACCTGCCCGACGCGCCCTGGCTGGACGCCCGCATCTCCCTGCGCGGCCGCCCGCGCGAAGCCGTGCGCGCCTACCTCTCCGGCGACCGCGCCCGCGCCCTGCGCCGCCTGCCGCTGCGGCTGAGCGTGCGCAGCGGCGGCGGCTGGCTTGCGATCGCGCGCCAGAACGAGCTGGTGCCGCTCGATCAGCTCGAGGGTTTCCTCGACGAGGCCACCGCGCTCGCCGCGGTGCTGCTCACGCCGATGGCCAGCGAGAGGCGAGGGGCGACGGCAGAGCCTCCTCCGCCGCCGCCCCAGGAGGGCTGAACGCCGCTCAGGCGCGCTCGATCAGCACCGCGATGCCCTGGCCGCCGCCGATGCAGGCCGAGGCCATGCCCAGCGCCTTGCCGCTGCGCTCGAGCTGGTGCACTAGGGTCAGCAGCAGGCGGGTGCCGGTGGCGCCCAGCGGGTGGCCGATCGCGACCGCGCCTCCGTTGACGTTGACCTTGTCGCGGTCCAGCCCCAGCTCCTTCTCGCAGGCCAGATACTGGGCCGAGAAGGCCTCGTTGATCTCGAAGTAGTCGACGTCGGCCTGGGCCACGCCGGCGCGCTCCAGCGCCTGGCGGATCGACGGCACCGGCCCGAAGCCCATCAGCTCCGGATCGACCCCGGCGATGCCCCACGAGCGCACCCGCGCGCGCACGGTCCAGCCCTCGGCCGCGGCCCGCTCGGCGGTGGTCACCACCAAGGCGGCGCCGCCGTCGACGATGCCCGAGGCGTTGCCGGCGGTCACCGTGCCCTCCTTGCCGAAGGCCGCGCGCAGCCGCTGCAGGCCCTCGAGGGTGGTGTCCGGCTTGATGTGGTCATCGGTGTTGACCACCCGCTCGCGGCGCCCCTTGCCCACCGTCACCGGCACGATCTCCTCGGCGAACAGCCCGCCCTGCACCGCGGCGGCGCCGAGCTGGTGGGAACGCAGCGCGAACTCGTCCTGCTCCTCGCGCGACACGCCGTACTGACCCGCCAGCTTCTCCGCCGTCTGGGCCATGAACAGACCGCAGTGCGTGTCCATCAAGGAGGCGAACAGCGAATCCTCCAGCTTCGGCGGCATGCCGAACTTCATGCCCTCGCGCGCGCCCCGAATGACGTGCGGCGCCTGCGACATGTTCTCCATGCCGCCCGCCACGCACACGCCGGCCTCGCCGGTCAGGATCATCTGCGCCGCCGAGACCACCGACTGCATGCCCGAACCGCACAGCCTGTTCACGGTCAGGGCCGGCACCTCGATCGGAATCCCCGCCTTCAAGGCCGAGTGCCGCGCGCCGTACAGCGCGTCCGCGCTGGTCTGCAAGGCATTGCCCATCACCACGTGATCGACCGCTCCAGGCGCCACCCCCGAGCGCTCCAAAGCCGCCCCGATCGCGATCCCGCCCAGCTCGTTGGCGGTCAGATCCTTGAACAACCCGAATCCCGGAGTCCCCACGAATTCGGCCATGGCGGTCCTGGCTCCGCCGACGATGACGATGTCTTGGCTCATGATGAACCGCGGATTCTAGCGTCGC
Organism: uncultured Planctomycetales bacterium; assembly: GCA_964643675.1. Classification (GTDB taxonomy): domain Bacteria; phylum Planctomycetota; class UBA1135; order UBA1135; family UBA1135; genus J029. The sequence goes on along the minus strand of CAZXTO010000286.1, from coordinate 112 downwards.
CGAGGGGCGGGGCTGGGTACCGGGACTCCGACGGGAGCGGCGAGGCGGAGCGGTGGGCCGCGCAGCGGCCCGGCGCTCCGGCCCGCGGCGGTGGATTCGTCTCCTCGTCTGT
>CAZXTO010000285.1:4555-4779 GCA_964643675.1 uncultured Planctomycetales bacterium | reverse complement strand
GTTCTCCCCGTACAGCAGGGCCCAGCCTCGGTCCTCCGCCACCGGAGCTGCGCCGGCGAACAGGGCCTCCTTGCACCAGTAGCAGCGGTCGCCGGTGTTGGCCCGGTAGCGCGGGTCCTCGAGCTCGGCGGTCGGCAGCAGCTCGACCGCCACCCCCAGGCCGGCAGCGATTCGGAGCGCGTCCTCCAGCTCCGCCCGCGCCAGCGAAGGGCTGTCGGCGATCA
>CAZXTO010000285.1:0-4545 GCA_964643675.1 uncultured Planctomycetales bacterium | reverse complement strand
GCAGGACCGAGGAGTCCACCCCGCCCGAGTAGGCGACGACCGCGCCGGGCAGCTCGCGGAGCTCGCGCTCGAGCGCCGGCCAGTCGAAGCCCGGCAGGGAGCTCACGGCGCCGGCGGCTCCTCCGCCAGGTAGCCACGCACGGTCTCGATGTAGTGCGGGATCGAGTGCTTCATGAACGCGACCTCCTTGTCGGAGATCTCGCGCACGAAGCGCGCCGGCACCCCGGCCATCAGCGCGCGCGCCGGCACCTCGGCGTTCTCCTTCACCACCGCGCCGGCCGCGATCACGGCGCCGTCCCCGATCCGGGCCCCGCCGAGGATGGTGGCGCCCATCCCGATCAGCACGCCGTCGCCGATCTCCACCCCGTGCACGATGGCGCCGTGGCCGATGGTGCAGTCGGCGCCGATGGTCTGCGCGGCGCCGGTGTCGCAGTGGATGATCGTGCCGTCCTGCACGTTGGTGCGCGGCCCGACCTTGATCGGGGCGTCGTCGCCGCGGATCACGCAGCCGAACCAGACGCTCACGTCCTCGCCCAATTCGACGTCGCCGGTGACGATCGCCCCCTGCGCCACGAAGGCGCCGGAAGCGGTGCGGCTCATCAGGCCGCGCGCGGGGGTGGGGAACTCAGGGGAGGGCATCGGGAGCGGAGGCGGGGAGCAGGGCGGTAGCGGCGGCGAGGCCGTTGTGGAGCACGTGGGCGAAGACGGCGTAGCGCAGCTTGCCGCTGCGCCAGTAGACCCAGCCGAACAGGCCGCCCAGGTAGAGCACCGGCAGCCAGACCTCGATCTCGTGCATCAGGGCGAACACCAGCGCGCTGAAGGCCAGCGCCCGGCGCGGGCCGAAGTCGCGCATGCCGGCCAGGAAGCGCCACAGGTAGCCGCGGAACAGAGCCTCTTCCAGCAGCGGCAACACCACCACCGCCAGCGCCAGCGCCCCCACCAGCCCCAGGCCGCTGAGCTCCTGCCAGCCGGCGGCGACGCCCTGCACCGGCGGGCGCCCGTTCCACTCCACCACCAGCAGCTTGTTGAACTGCGAGACCGCCAGGAAGCCGGGCAGCGCGATGAGGTAACAGGTGACGACGTTGCGCGCCTCGCGCACCTTGCGCCACTTCACCGGCCGCCGCCGCGGGGCCAGGCTGCCCTCGCGAACGCCCAGGTAGAGCCAGGCCAGCAAGCCCGCCGCCAGGCTCAGCAGCAGCTGCTCGATCAGGCCCAGCTCGGCGCCGCGCTCGAGCAGCCAGCCGGCCAGCAGCAGCGGTCCGAGGAACAGCAGCAGGCCGGCCACCGGGAGGTCCCAGCCGCGCAGCCGCTCGAGCGGCATCACCTTGGCCGGGGCGCCGGCGAAGCGGGCCAGGCCGACGGCGCTGGCGAAGGACAGGCCCCCGGCGAGGGCGGCCCACAGGAGCAGCTGGAGCAGCGCGTCCAGCGTCATGCGGGTACACCCAGGACGCCGGCCTCCGGTGAGCTCGCGGTGGCGTAGCGCTTCTTCGGGATGCGCCCGGACAGGAAGCCGTCGCGGCCGGCCTCGCAGGCGGCCTTCATGGCGCGGGCCATGCGCAGCGGGTCCTGGGCGCCGGCGACGCCGGTGTTCAACAGCACGCCCTCGGCCCCCAGCTCCATCGCCAGGGTGACGTCGCTGGCGGCGCCGACGCCGGCGTCGACGATCACCGGCACCGACAGCTCCTCGAGGATCAGGCTGATGTTGAGCGGGTTGAGGATGCCCTGGCCGCTGCCGATCGGGGAGCCGGCAGGCATCACCGAGGTGGCGCCGGCGTCCTCCAGGTGCTTGGCCAGGCGCACGTCGTCGCTGGTGTAGACCATCACCGTGAAGCCATCGGCGACCAGGGTCTCGGTGGCCTTCAAGGTGCCGATCGGGTCGGGCAGCAGGGTCTTCTTGTCCCCCAGCACCTCGAGCTTCACGAGGTCGGTCTCGAGCATCTCGCGCGCCAGCCGCGCCGCCCGCACCGCGGTCTCGGCGTCGAAGCAGCCGGCGGTGTTGGGCAGCAGGGTGTAGCGCTCGCGGTCGAGGAAATCGAGGAAGCGCTGCCCGGGCACCTCGTCCTCGGGGATGCGGCGCACCGCGACCGTCACGCACTCGGTGCCGGACAGGGCCAGCGCGTCGCGCATCTGCTCGTAGCTGGCGTACTTGCCGGTGCCGAGCAGCAGCCGGGAGCGGAAGGTATGCGGGCCGACCCGCAGGGGCTCATCTTCGGGAATCAGGTTCTGCACGGTTCTGCGGCCATAGCCTAGCGCGGCCCGCGATCAGCCGCCGCCGACCAGGCGCACGATCTCGATCCGGTCACCGGGCTCGAGCAGGGTGCTGGCGTGCTCGGCGCGGCGCACCACCTGGAGGTTGCGTTCGACCGCCACGCCGGGGCCGGCGGCGCCCCGCTCCTCGAGCAGGGCGGCCACGCTCAGGCCCGGCCGCCAGGGCAGGCGCTCGCCGTTGACCGTCAGCGGGGCCGGCGGGTCCGGCGATTCCTGGTTTCCGACTTGCTTCGGATTCTGTTCTCGTTCGCCCATTTCCTGTTCTCAAAGGGGCTTGCACACCCCATGACGGCGCCGGGAAGGCCTTGCCCGGAACGCAGGGACGGTTATTCTATGGGTCCTGTTTTGCGGCATCCCGCCGTCAAGCAGTTCGGGACCGCTTCCGGTCCTGCGGAGATCCGACCTCCGCGGCTCCTCCGAGCCGTGGGCCGGGTGTGCAGGAAGGCCTGCACACCTTGTTTTTTGGACTCTGCAGGCCTGGCGGAGGCCCCCCTCACCAGCAACCGAAACCAAGGGTACGAACGACGATGCGCCAAGATGACGTGCTGCGGATGATCGACGCCATTCACCGGGAACGGGGAGTGGACCGGGACATCTTGTTCGTGGCTTTGGAAGAGGCCCTCAGCACCGCCACCCGCAAGCGGATGGACGTCGAGGAGGGCATCGAGGTGCGCATCGACCGCCGCAGCGGCGAGATCTCCTTGGTGGCCATGGACGGCTCCGTCCAGGTCCCCTCCTCGGTCGACCTGGGCCGGATCGCCGCCCAGACCACCAAGCAGGTCTTCATGCAGAAGATCCGCGAGGCCGAGCGCGACAAGACCCACGCCCAGTTCGCCTCCAAGGTGGGCACCATCGTCTCGGGCGTGGTCCACAAGCTGGAAGGGTCCAACGTGATCATCCAGCTGAGCGGGCGCATCGAGGCCCTGCTGCCCCGCTCCGAGCGGGTCCAGACCGAGCGCCTCCACGTCGGCGACCGCCTGCGCGTCCTCATCAAGGAGGTCCGCAAGGAGGGCTCGCGGGTCGTGATCATCGTCTCCCGCAAGGACGATGAGTTCGTCAAGAAGCTGTTCGAGGTCGAGATCCCCGAGATCTCCGAGGGCCTGATCCGCGTCATGCGGGTCGCCCGCGACCCCGGCTACCGCTCCAAGGTGGCGGTCTACTCGATGGACGAGCGCGTCGACTGCATCGGCGCCTGCCTGGGCGTGCGCGGCACCCGCATCCGCAACGTCAACGACGAGCTGGGGCAGGAGAAGATCGACATCATCGAGTGGAGCGATTCGCTCGAGGAGCTGGTCCAGAACGCGCTCAAGCCGGCCAAGGACATCCCGATCGAGCACATCTTCCCCGACGAGGAGAACCAGTCGGTGTTCGTGCTCGTGAGCGAGGACCAGAAGCCGCTCGCCATCGGCATGGGCGGGCGCAACGTTCGACTGGCGGCGCGGATCGTCGGCTGGTCGATCGAGATCAAGACTCCCGCCGAATACGAGGCGGAACTGCTGGCGGCCGAGGAGCAAGGCTCCGAAGCCGCATTCGAAACCGAGCCGGCCCCCGGGGAGTTCCCCGAAGCTCCGGCCGACCAAGAGGAGGTTTAGCGCTTTTGTCCGACGACAAGGTCAAGGTCTTCAAGCTCGCGAAGCAGTACGGCTTCAAGAGCGCTGAGTTCGTCGAGATCCTGCGCAAGGTGGGGTTCCCCGTCACCTCCTATCAGGCTTCCGTCAGCACCTGGGACGTTCCGATCATCGAGGAGCGCATGGTGAAGGGCGGCCTGATCGATGCTTCCCAGGCCACCACCATCGACGTCCCCGAGCCGAAGGAGCGCGAGGACAAGAAGCCGCCGGCCTGGACCGTGGTGGTCGAGACCGCCGAGCCGACCGAAGGGGGGACCGAGGAGGAAGCCTCTGCTGCGGTGGAAACGGAGGCGGAAGCCGAGCCCGAGCGCGCCGAAGGCGTGGCCGAAGCTCCGCTCGCCGAAGCCCCGGCCGAGCCGGAGGCCGCCGAGGCCCCGGTCGAGGAGCCGGCCGCCGAAGTCGAGCCCGAGCCCGAGCCGGAAGCCCCCGCCGAGGAGCCGCAGCCGGAGCCGGCCGAGGAGCCGGTGGCGGAGACCCCGGAGCAGCCGGTCGAAGCCGAGCCCGAGCCCGCCGTCGAGACGGCGGCTGAGCCCGAGCCCGAGGAGGCCCCCGCCGATCCGGAGCCGGTCGCCGAGGCCCCCGTTGAAGCTGCCCCCGAGCCGCCGGCCGAAGTGGCCGAGGCCGACCTGCCCCCCGAGCCGGAGCAAGC
>CAZXTO010000284.1:0-4812 GCA_964643675.1 uncultured Planctomycetales bacterium | reverse complement strand
CTGGCCGGCCTTCGGCCGGCCGGCGCGCTCCCGGCCTGGCCGCGCAGCAGGCGCTGGCGCGAAAAGAATCGATGTCTGACCCCGAATTACTGGATGAGCAAGGGGAGGACGGCGGTCTTGCGATCGGCTTGCAGGGCCTGGGCCCAGACGCTGACCCCGGCGAGGTGCGGCGGGATCTGGAACACCCACTGCACGTTGCCGGCGGGGTCGGCATAGCGCATCGGTCCGGCCTGGCGCGGCTGGTCGAGGTTCAGCTCGATGCCGAGCGGGAGGATCGGGTAGCTGCCGAGGCCGGTGGTGCTGTAGGCCATCCAGGTCGCGGCGCCGGGTTCGCCCTCGAGCACGTCCACCACCACCGGTTGACCGGCCACGGGCGGGTTCGGCTGCGGGAAGATGCGGAAGGCCAGCTTGTGGAACAGGGAGGCGCTGCCGCTGCTCTGGCCCTTGTCGCGATCGTTCGGCGCCGCCACCAGGGCGCGGTCGCCGAGCAAGGCGACGTGCTCGCCGGCCTGCTCGGTCACCTGCGGCGAAGAATCCACCAGCACGGCCTGCTCCACCCACTGACCCGAACCGGGCGCGCGGCGGAACCAGGTGGCGCGCCCGTGGCCGGCGGCCCCCTCCGGGGCTCCCGGCGAGCCGACCAGCAGCTCGTCGCCGGAGACCGCCACCGAGCGGCCGAACTGATCATCGGCCAGCCCGCCCAGCGGCAGCAGCTTCTGCTCCTCGCTCCACACCCGCGTGCCCAGGTCGTAGCGGAAGCTGTAGACCGCGCCCGAACGCGTCCCGAGGTCGTCGTCGCTCGGCGCCCCCACCACGACCACGTCGCCGTCCACCGAGACCGACCAACCGAACAGATCGCCGGCGGCGCCGTCGGAAGCGGTCAGCTTGGCCTCCAGCTGCCAGAATTGGAAGCCGGACACGTAGCGGAACAGGTACACCGAACCCGAGGCCGAGCCGAGGTCGTCATCCCCCCAGGCCCCCACCGCCACCAGGTCGCCGTCGCAATCGAGCGCTTCGCCGAAGCTGTCCCCGGCCTCGCCGTCGTTCGGCAGCAGCCAACCCTCGTAATTCCAGGCGCCCGAGACCGGGTCCTGGCGATAGGCGTAGGCGATCCCCGAGTCGATGCCGCTGGTGTCATCCCCCGGCGCGCCGACGGCCACCAGGCCTCCGGAGATCGCCGCCGCGGCGCCGGTCTGGTCGCCCGCGACGCTCACCAAGGGGTCCAGCTTGCTCACCTCCACCCAGTCGCCCAGCACCAGGTCCCGGGAGAAAACGTAAGCCGCGCCCGAATCCACGTGCGGCGAATCGGCCGACCGGGCGCCTGCGACCAGGAAATCCCCGTCGATGTCCACCGCGCAACCGAAGAAGTCCCCCATGCTGCCGTCGGAGGCGAACAGCTGGCGCTGGGGCGGGGATACCCCAGCCCGGATCGCGAACAGCCAGGCGGCGCCGGCGTCGGTGCCGAGCGCGTCATCCCGGCTGATGCCCACCAGGGCGTAGTCGACCGAGAGTCCCACCGCCGAGCCGAACTGGTTGTAGGCCTGAGGGTTGGGAGCGTAGAGCTCCTCGTCCTCGAAACGCTGGGCCGGGGCCAGGCTGGCGAGCAGGAGCAGGGCGGGCAGGGGAAGGAGCAGCAGGCGGCGCAGGGACATCCTGAATGGCTATAAACCCTGATCCGCCGCCTCCAAAGAGTCCGAAGTCGGCTGCGGGAGAGGCCCCAGCGCCTCCCATTCCGCACGCAAACGGGCGCAGGCGGCCTCCCCGAGCGGCTCCAGGGGCGGCAGCGGCCGACCGCAATCGACCCCGCGCCAGGCCATCACCTGCTTGGCCGCCGGCAGATAGCCGAAGCCCGCCAGCAGGCGGATCCGCTTCAGCAGACCCCGCTGGGCGGTCCGCGCCGCGACCAGATCGCCCGCCGCGTGCGCCCGCATCAGCTCCCGAGCCAAGGGGGCGGCGAAGTTGTAGCTGCTGCCGATCGCGCCGTGCACGCCCAGCGCCAGGCCCGCCAACAACGCCTCGTCGTGACCGAACAGGACCTGCCAGCGCCCCTCGGCCGCCTCCAGGCACAGCTGCAGGTCCTCGAGGTCGAGCTGGGTGAACTTCAGGCTCGCCAGGCTTGGCAGGCGCTCGCCAGCAAGCTCCAGGAAGCGGTGCATCGGGAAGCGCACGCCGGTCAGCGCCGGGATGTCGTAGTAGGAGAAGGGCAGCTCGGGCGCGGCGGCGGCGATCTCGACGCAGGCGCCGACCAGGTCCTCCAGCCGCGCCGGCGCTTGATAGCCGGTCACCAGGGCCGCGATCGCCGGCGCCCCGCAGGCCGCGGCCTGGCGCGCCAGCTCCCGCGCTTCGCTCAAGCTGGTGTGGCCGACGTGGACGACCAGCTCGAGGCCGGCCTCGGCCGCCGCCGGCACCCAGGCCTCGGCCAGCTGGATCCGCTCCCGCGAGCTCAGCGAGCTCCACTCGCCGGTCGAGCCGCCGACGAAGACGCCGTCCACCCCCTCGCTGGCCAGGAAGGCGGCCTGGACCGGAATCTGGCTCCGCCAGAGCCCGCCGTCCGATCGCCAGGGGGAGTGCGGGGCGGCGTAGAGGACCGGACCGGGAGAGTTGGGGTCGGAGGAAGGCGCCATGCGGAAGGGGTGAGGGCAGCTATCCTGGACCGCCCTCACTTGTCATAGCGCAGCATAACAAGGAGCCCTGCCCCCTCATGGAGACCACCCTCGCCCAACGCGCCTACCGGGAGTTGCGGGGCATGCTGCGTCGCGGCGAGCTCCCCCCGGGCACCCGGCTGGTCAACCGCGCGCTCGCCGAGCAGATCGGGGTCAGCCTCACCCCGGTGCGCGAGGCGATCAATCAGCTCGCCAGCGAGGGGCTGGTGGATTACGTCCGCGGCGCCGGCGCCTACGTCCGCGACCCCGACCTGCTGGAGCTGGCGCAGCTCTACGACCTGCGGGAGAACCTCGAGCCCTACGCCGCCGAGCAGGCCGCCCGCCTGATCGCGCCCGCCGAACTCGCCGAGCTCGAGCACCTCTGCGGCCAGACCGAGGCGCTGCTGAAGGACGTGCCGGTGGACCCGGCGAAGCTCGAGGAACCGGTCCTCGACCGCTGGCTGGAGCTCGAGCAGGCCTTCCACGGCACCCTGCTCCGCGCCGCCCGCAACCCCTGGCTCCTGAAGGTGGCTGAGGAGCTGCGCTTCCTCAGCCAGGTCTTCCAGGCCCACCGTCGGCGGCCCTGCCTGCTCGACCGCGCCACCGCCGAGGAGACCCTGCGCGACCACCGCGCCCAGCTCGACGCCGTCCAACGCGGCGACGCCGACCGCGCCCGCGAACTGGCGCGGACGGCGATCCAGCTCGGCCGCCGCCACGTGCTCGGCGAGTCGACCTGATCGGTCCGGCTACCAGGCGGGCAGCGCCAGCTCCCCCACCGGCTCTCCGCTGGCGTCCGTCACCAGGATCCGACAGGCGGCAGCGGGCGCGCCGTGGACCCGCAGCTCGCCGGAGGGGTGCCGCTCGAACAGGCGGTCCTGCAGGGGGTGGTCGGGCAGGTGGGCGAAGCGGAAACGGATGCCCTCGCCCCTGAGCGGCGGGCCCTCCCAGACCCCGTGCAGGTCGAAGGGGGCCCGGCCGGCCTCGAGCAGCACCTCCTGCTCCGGCGCCGGATCCTGCTCCCGGTCGAGCAGGAGCGCGGCGCGGTCCGGGCCGAACAGGCAGATCACGGTCTCCTGCTCGAGCAGGGCGCGCAGCTCGAGCCGCCGGCCCGTGGCGCTGGCAGGGCGCTCCGGGTCCCCCCACAGGGCCTGCACCCGGCGCGCCGGCTGCCGGCTCTCGGCCTCGATCGGGGTCAAGAGCATCCGGTCCATGCGCGGCAGCTCCAGGTCCAGCACCTCGCCGCTGCGAGCCGGTCGCTCCTCGATCAGGCGGCCGTTGGCCCAGACCAGCACGCGGAAGCTGCCGAGCGGCAGCCGCTCGAAGCGGAAGTGGCCGTCGGCGTCCGGCCGGCCCCGCCGCCAGCGCGCCCGCCCCTCGAAGGCCAGGCGGTCGTAGGCCTCGGCCACCAGGGTCATGGCCACCTGGACCCCTTGCTGCGCTCCAGGACCGACCGGACGCACGCTGAGGTCGGCGTCGCCCAGCGGCAGCTGCGGCGCGAAGCGGCGATCGCCAGCGCCGAAGCGGATCGGGGCCGCCGGTTCGCAGCTGAAGCCGATCGCGTCGAGCAGGAAGGTGGCGCGCAAGTCCTCGTCCAGGGGGACCAGCAACCGGTCCTGCCCGGCCTGGAGGTCCAGGCGGCGGTCCTGGCCCGTGCCCGGGATGTGCTCTCGAACCAGCATGAGGCGGAGCCCGGCCGCCGGCTGGCCGAGCTCGTCGCGCGGCCGGACCTCGAGCTCAGCGGCGTCGGCAGCCAGCTCGATGCGCTGCCACTCGCCGGTGAAGCTCTCGAGGGTGGCGTAGAGCCGCTCGATCGCGCTCCCCAGCAGATCCTCGACCTGGACCTGGAGCGGGTGGCGCTCGGCGCCGGCGGGGAAGGGGACCCGCACCCGCCCCTGCTCGTCGCTGACTCCGGAGCCGCGCCAATCCAGCGCCGGGAAGCGGCCGCGCAGGCGGCTTCCCGGGGTGCTGGCGAGGGTGGTGGTCGCCCACTCCAGCTCGTGGCCGGAGTGAGGAGCGCCGCCGGAGGTCAGAAGCAGCTCCTGCCAGGCCACCGAGGGCAGCGCCACGGCGACGGAGCCGGAACCTTCGACCAGGCAGACCGTCTGCGGGAAGAAGCCGTCGGCCTCGATCCGGTAGACCGGGAAGCGCCCCGGCTCGTGCGCCTGCCACT
>CAZXTO010000283.1:0-4828 GCA_964643675.1 uncultured Planctomycetales bacterium | reverse complement strand
AGTGCGGCAGCTGTGAAGCTCGCGAGGCAGGTCTTCGATGGCCGGTACCCGAGACTTATCATGGGCGGCGATGGAATCGATCTCGGTGCTGGGTCTGGGGGTTTGCCTGCCGGAGCGGGTGATGGAGAACGCGGAGTGGGCGCAGTGGGTGGAGACCTCGGATGAGTGGATCCGAGAGCGGACCGGGATCGAGCGGCGTCGGGTTTGTGGGGAGGGCGAGTCGACCGCGGACCTGGCGGAGGGCGCGGCGCGGAAGGCGTTGGAGGACGCTGGGGTCGAGATCGGGGAGGTGGATGAGATCGTGGTGGCGACGGATACGCCGGAGGCGGACTGTCCGGATACGGCGGCCTTCTTGCAGCACCGGCTGGGGGCGCGGGGGGTGCCGACCTTCGATCTGGCGGGGTCGGGGTGTGCGGGCTTCCTGCAGGCGGCGGATGTGTGCCGCTCGCGGGTGCTGACGGGCAAGCGCAAGGTGCTCGTGGTCGGGGTGGAGGCGATCACGCGGCAGATGAGCTGGACCTTCCGGGATACTTGCGTGTTGTTCGGGGACGCGGCGGGCGCCTTCGTGCTGGGCGCGCGGGAGGAGGGGAAGCCGGAGCTGTTGTCGGTGTCGGTCGGCACGGATGGCAGCCAGACCGACATCCTGGGGCGGATCGTCGGCGGCAACCGGATCCCGGCGACGCCGGAGGTCGTCGCTCAGCCGGACTGGAACGCGGTGGTGATGAAGGGCCGCGAGGTGTTCAAGGTCGCGGTGGCGAAGATGAGCGAGGCGGCGCACGGCGCGCTGGAGCTGGCCGGGATCGGGCTGGAGGAGGTCGATCTGTTCGTCCCCCACCAGGCCAACCTGCGCATCATCCAGGCGGTCGGCAAGAGCCTCGGCATCGCCCCGGAGAAGGTCTACGTGAACGTGCAGGAGTACGGCAACACCGGCTCGGCCTCGGTGCCGCTCGGCCTGTGGGAGGCGCGCGAGAAGGGCCGGCTCCAGCCCGGCACCCAGGTGCTCATGACCGCCTTCGGCGCCGGCTTCCACTGGGCTGGCGCGGTGGCGCGCTGGTAGCTCGGCGGCGGGTGGCGCGTCCTCGAGTCGGAGCGGCTCGGTTCGCTCCACCCGGCGGCCTGCGCTCAATCCGCCAGCATCCGCTCCACCGGCATGCGCAGCTCGATGGCGTCGTGCTCGGCGATGGTGTAGATCCAGGGCAGGCCGGGGATCCAGGCGTAGCGGGTGTCGCCGCCGGCGGGGCGGCCGAGGTAGAGGATCAGCTGGCGGCCGTCGCCGGTCTCGGCCTTGTAGGCGTTGGTCGAGAAGCCGTAGCGCGGGTCCTGGACCTCGTCCTGGCCGGCGGCGGCGACGACGTCGGCGGGGCCGAGCTCGCACAGGGTGAAGGCCCAGGAGTCGCCGGCGTAGAGGGTGGCGTCGGCCGCCTCGGGGGCGGTCATCAGCCAGCGGTGGTCCTCGATTTCTTCGGTGCCGGGGTCGTCCTCGGCCGGCGCTCGCTCGAGGCTCCAGGATTCGGCGCCGCGCCCCTCCAGGTCGACCCGCTCGAGGCTCTCGAGCTCCTCCATCCGCACCGGGAAGAAGCGGCGCGTCAGCCAGCGATCGGGCTCGGTGGCGGGCGCCCCCAGCTCCTCGACCAGCAGCACCTCGTCGCCGTCGGCCGGCCGCACGTAGAAGTCGAGGCGCAGCTCGACCAGCTGGTTCGGGTCCTGGCTGCGCAGCTTGCCGGCCACCAGGTCGGCCAGCAGGCCGCCGCGCCCGTCGAACACCCGCACCCGCGTGCCGGTGGCCTCGTCGACGCCGTAGACGCCGCGCTTGGCCGGATTGGTCGAGACCGTCTCGCTGGTGTCGAGCGCGGCCAAGGCTTCGAGCAGCTGCTCCAAGCGCAGGCCGTCGGCCGGGTGGCCGTGCTTCTCCAGCACCACGTAGCCCTCGCCGCGGCGCTCGAGGCTGACCGCGAGCCCCGCCGGGGTGTGGATCTCGACTTTGGCCACCGCGTCCAGCTCGCGCGCCAGGCGCGGGAACAGCGGCCGGACCTGGGCCTCGGTGCGGGCGATGGCGTCGCCGCGCCAGGGCTGCTCCAACACCAGCGCCAGCGCTGCGCTGATCAGGAAGACCAGGACGAGCAGGCGATTGCGCGGGCTCATGAGGACTCCTCCCCGCCCATCGGCAGATAGGGCCGCGCGGCCCGGCGGCGGTGGTAGCCGACGTGCGCCAGCCCGAGCAGGAGCACGACCAGCGGCGGCAGCAGCACGTTGGCCCAGGCGATCCTGCGGCGCATGCTGCGCTGGTGGGCGTCGGCGGCGGCGATCCGCTCCAGCCGCGCCTCCTCGTCCAACGCCGGGTCGAGGCCGCCCAGGGCCTCGAGGTGTTCGAGGCCGAAGTTACGCAGCGCGCGCCGCTTGCCGCCCCGCACCCGCAAGGAGATCAGGCCCTCCTCCTGGCACAGCCAGTCGAACAGGTTGGCGGCGAGCTGCGGGTTGCCGCCCGGCCCGAGCTGGTCCGAGGCGACCTCGATGCCGCGATTGCTGAACAGATCGGCGTCGCCCAGCACCACCAACAGCCCCGGCGCGGCGGCCGAGACCAGCTCGCGCTCGGGCTTGGGCGGCAGCGCGCCTTCGAAGGCGGACCGGAAGCGGCCGCGCAGCGCCACGGCCAGCGCGTAGCTGCGGGCCTCGCCGCCGTAGGCCGCCTGCTGGTCCAGCCGCTCGACGTTCTCGAGGTAGGGCTCGAGCTCGAAGTCGCCGCTCAGCAAGCCGGTGTCGGCGGAGCTGGCCGCCAGGACCTCCGCTTCGATCCCCTCCGGCACCCCCTCCAGCACCAGGCCGTGGGCCCACAGGAAGACCAGGTTGGCCAGCCCCTGGGAGACCACGTGGCCTTCGGCGAGGCCGCCCTCCTGGAGCACCGGCCACAGGCCGTAGTTGACCGTCCGCGTTCCCCCATCGATCTGGCGCCCGCCGGGCAGCTGCACCGGCGGCGCCGGGATCGGGAACGGGAAGCCGCTCCGGTCCCACAGCATCTGCGGCAGCACGCGCACGCCGTAGCCCGACAACCAATCCTCGATGCCGGTCTCGATCGGCGAGGCCTGGGTCGTGCGCACGTCGATCTTCTCGGCGTCGTGCAGCACCAGCACGTGGCCGCCGCCGGCGAGGAACTGGTCGATCTCGAACAGCTCGGCCTCGTTCAGGCGCTCGGGGCGGGCCACCACCAGCGCGGCCAGGTCGTCCAGCTTGGGCGCGGGGCCGTCCAGCTCGAGGTCGCGCACCGCGTAGCGCTGACCCAGCCGCATGCGCAGGGATTCGAACAGGCGCTCGGCGGGCACCTGCGGCGGCAGGCCGCCGATCGCCGGCGGCATCGACGGTTCGCGCGAGAAGAAGCCGATCACCGGCCGCCGCTCGCGCAGCAGGGAGTCGACCGCGGCGGCGAAGGCGAACTCGACCTCGCCCGGCACCAGCACCGGCAGCACCTCGGTGCGGTCCTGGTAGCGCAGCTCCATGCCCTGGTAGACGAACACCGAGCGCGCGCCGCTCATGTCGGCGGTGGGCAGCTCGATCGGCGACACCCCGGCGGCCTCGGCCGCGCTGTAGGCCCCGACGCTGACGGTCGGATCGACCGTCTCGACCGAGACCTTGCCGCCGCCGCCGGCCTCGACCTCCTCGAGGAAGTCCTGCAGCAGCAAGCGGGCCGGCAGCAGGGCCTCGGCGCCCTCGATGTCGCGGTTGAAGTAGAGCTTGACCTGGAGCCGGTCCTCGAGCCGGCCCAGCACCGCGCGGGTGGCGGGCGCGAGCGAGAACTGGCGGTCCGCGGTCAGGTCCAGCCGCAGGCCGATGTGCCCGGAGACCACCAGCAGGGCCAGCGCGATCCCGATCAGCAGGCCGAGGCTGAGGCGGCGTTGGGCGTGTTCGCGGCGGGCGCGGTCGCTCATGACCACCTCCGCGCCTCGAGGCGCAGGCCGTTCAGGCACAGGAACAGCGCCGTCACGATGGCGTAGAAGGCGACGTCGGCCACCGACACCACCCCGCGCGCGATGTCGGCGAAGCGCCGGCCGAAGTCCAGGGCCCACAGCACCCGGCCGAGCCCCTCCGGCATCGAGGCCGCGGTGGCGGCGGGCGCCAGCAGGTTGAAGCCGAGCAGCACCACCACCCCGAGCAACCAGGCGACGATCTGATTGCGGGTGCAGGCCGAGAAGAAGGCGCCGACCGCGATGCAGGCCCCGCCCAGAAGCAAGGCCCCGAAGTAGCCGCCGATCACCGGCCCCCAGTCCAGCTCACCGAGCAGCGAGACCGTGAGCGGCGCGCCGAAGCTGAAGGCCAGCGCGACGGCCAGCAGGCCCCAGGCGCCGAGGAACTTGCCCAGCACCAGCTCGCGCAGGCGGAAGGGGTAGGTCGCGAGCAGCTCCTCGGTGCCGGAGCGGAACTCCTCGGCCCACAGCCGCATGGTGAGGGCCGGCGCCACCGGGATCAGCAAGAAGGGCAGCATCGCGAACCAGTCCCGCATGCTGGCCACGCCCTGCTCGAAGAAGCCGCCCATGACGAAGAAGAAGGCCGCGGTCAGGGCCGGCACCAGCGCCATCACCAGGTAGGCGACCGGGGAGTCGAAGGCGGCGAACAGCTCGCGCCGGGCGATGATCAGGGCGCGGCTCACGAGCTGGCCTCCAGCGGCGCGGCGGTCAGGCGCCGGAAGGCGCTCTCGAGGTCGTGCCCCTGCGGCGCCAGCTCCACCAAGGGCAGGCCGGCGGCCGCGGCGGCCGCGGCCAGCTGTTCGAGGGCGGCGGCGCCGCTGGGCAGCTCGGCCTCGGCGGCGGCGATGCCGGCGTCGCCGAAGGGAGCGGAC
>CAZXTO010000282.1:0-4828 GCA_964643675.1 uncultured Planctomycetales bacterium | reverse complement strand
ACCGGCCGCCGCCACCGCGTGGCCGAGGGCGTCGCCGGCCGCCGCGCCGTCGAACACGAGCAGGGTGCTGCCATCCAGGCCGCTGAGCAGGGAAGCCGAGCCGGCGCCCGCCAGGCCGCCCGGGGCCTCGTTCGGGGCTCCCACGAGCAGGTCGGGCACCCCGTCGCCGTTGCAGTCACCAGGGCCGGCCACGGACCAGCCGAGCTGACCGTCGGCGGTGCCTCCGAGCTGTTGGAGATGGCGCTCCGCCACCGGCCCGAAACCCTGGGCCGGGAGCAGAGCGGGCAAGAAGGAATGGAAGAGGGCCGCAGCCAGCGGCACGAGCTGGAGGAATCGGGGCATGGATGGGGGCTCTGAGGAGGATTCCACGCTAGCAGAAAACCCAAAAACATCAGCTTCCTGCTGCCCTTTTTAGGATATTCCTTTCCGGTGGAGGGCGCCTCGCATCTCCGCCGCCGGGAAATCCTCGCGCCAACGGATTTCACGGAAACCTGGGCCTCTTCGGCCGTCTAAGAGCCGTTCCCGCCCCCCGGGCGTCCCTACAACCCGTTCATCCCCATGATCAGCCTTCTGCTCCTTCCCCCCCTGCTGCTCCAGCAGCAAGCTCCCCAAGCCGAAGCCTTCCAGGTCCACGTCGGCGCCAATGGCGTCGAGACCTTCCTGGTCCAGAATCCCGACGCCGCCGCCAGCACCGCCTCGCGGCTGAACGCCGACCTCGCCTCCAAGGAGGGCGTGGTCCCGGCGCCGACCCCGGGTTACGGCCTCACCAGCACCGTGCTGGTCGAGACCGCCGACCTCGGCGACCTGGGTGAGCTCGCCCGCAGCATCAACGCCGAGGCCGAAGTCGCCCCGCTCGGCTTCCTCGAGGGCTTCGCCACCGTCGAGCTCGGCTCCGTGCGCGAAGCGATCGAGATGAGCAACGCGCTCGAGGCCGTCTACGGCGACGGCATGGCTTACCTGGACGCCGACCGTCCGAAGGGCCCGCGCCTGCCGAACGACCCCTTCTTCAGCCAGCAGTGGCACCTGCGCAACACCACGAACACGATCGCCGACATCAACGCCGAGCCGGCCTGGAACAACGGCTTCACCGGCACCGGCCTGACCATCGGCATCACCGAGTGGGGCGTCGAAAACGGTCACTCCGACCTCACGAACCACCACTCGGCCGCCAGCCAGAACGCCGGCACCTCCGGCCACGGCACCTCCTGCGCTGGCGTCGCCGCCGCCAAGGGCAACAACAACATCATGGGCGTGGGCCTGGCCTACGACGCCCAGTGGTCCGAGCAGCTGGTCGGCTCCTCCTCGCAGACCGCGAGCGCCTTCCAGTACCGCAATGACCTGAACGACGTCAAGAGCAACAGCTGGGGCCCGGCCGACAACGGCAACCTGCACTACGTCAGCTCGACCGAGCTGAACGCGCTGGCCAGCTCCTGCCAGAGCGGCCGCGGCGGCCTGGGCGAGGTCTTCACCTGGGCGGCCGGCAACGGCGGCACCACCGACCGGGTCGAGTACGACCCCTACGCCTCCAGCCGCTATACCATCGCGGTCGGCGCCATCGGCGACCAGGACAAGCGCTCCTCCTACAACGAGCACGGCTCCTCGATGACCGTGGTCTGCCAGTCCAACGGCAACAACCGCGGCATCGCCACCACCACCTCCGGCAACGGCTGGACCACCGGCTTCGGCGGCACCTCCTCGGCCAGCCCGCTGGGCGCCGGCGCGGTCGCCCTGGTGCTCGACGCCAACCCGAACCTCACCTGGCGCGACGTCCAGCACGTGCTGATCAACAGCGCGCGCAAGTGCGACCCGAACAACAGCATGTGGCTGGTCAACGGCGCCGGGCACGACGTCAACTACAACTACGGCTTCGGCGCGGTCGAGATCAACGACGCCACCCAGCTGGCCCAGACCTGGACCAACGTCAGCGCCGAGCAGAGCTGGACCTCCGGCACCGTCAGCGTGAACCAGTCGATCCCGGACAACAACACCGCGGGCATCGACCGGATCGTGAACGTGCCCGCCGGCATCTACTGCGAGGCGGTCGAGGTCAAGGTCAACATCAGCCACAACTACGTCGGTGACATCCGCGTCGAGCTGACCTCGCCCAGCGGCCACGTCTCGGCCCTGACCCGGGTCCGCAGCGACTCGCAGAACAACTTCAGCAACTACGTGCTGACCACCCTGCGCAACTGGGACGAGCTGGCCACCGGCGACTGGAAGGTGCACGTCTCCGACCGCCAGTCCGGCACCACCGGCACCTGGAGCAACTTCGAGCTGCGCATCTACGGCAACGACGGCAGCCACATCGGCGGCGGCGGCGGCTTCACCCTCTCCAGCACCACGCTGGCGGCGGGCGCCTCCGCGACCTTCAACGTCATCAACGGCACCCCGAACGCCAACGCCTACCTCGCCTACAGCACCCAGGGCCTCGGCTCCTACTCGGTGCCGGCGCTGGGCGTGACCCTCGGCATCGCCAACCCGTCGCAGGGCGGCTCGGCGATCACCACCGACGGCAGCGGCGCGGGCAGCTGGGTGATCCCGATCCCGGCGGGCGCCGCCGGCGTGCACGTCTGGATGCAGGCCTGCCAGCAGAGCCTGACCTCGAACATCATCGACAGCACCGTGCTGTGATCCCGGACGGGCGGCCTCGCGCCGCCCGCTCCCGCTCACCCGGCGCCTGCGGCTACTCCGGCCGCAGGCGCCGGATTCGTACCTGCCGGACCTCGGCCGCGGTCTGGAAGCTGGCGAGGCCGAGCGGACCGCCGGCCAGGATCTCCGGGCGCAGCTCCAGGCGGCGGCCGGCCAGGGGAAGCTGGTAGAGCAGCTCCTCGTCGAGCCACACGGTCAGCTCGCCGCCGAGCAGGCGCAGCCGCACGGCGTAGGCCCGGCCCTGCTCGAAGCGGAGGTAGCGGGTGGTCTCGTTGGCGGAGGCGTCGCCGCCGTCGAGGCAGGAGATGCCGCACAAGGAGCCGCCCCAGCCGCCGAGCACCAGGGTGAGGGCGTCCTCCCCCACCGGGAAGCTCAGGCCGCAGAAGAAGTCGGCGCCGCCGAGCCGGGTCGCGAGCAGCTCCAGCTCGTAGTCGTCGCGGGGCAGCGGCGCGCCGTCGGGCAGGGAATCCGGGGCCCAACGCACGCCGGTCAGCGCCAGGCCGTAGCCGAAGCGGAGGCCGTCCGCCAGGAACTCGACCTCGCCCTCGCCGCCGAAGGGCACCGGCTCCCAGCCGTCGAGCAGCTCGAGCCAGGGGCCGGCGGCGGGCGGAGCCTCCCCTGCCGTCGGCGGCGAGGCGCAGCCGAGGATCAGACCCAGCGGGATCAAGCACAAGCGCCGGAGCATGCGGGAAGCATGCCCCGGCGCCGCACCGCGCTCAACCGCGGAGGTGCTGACAACGGTCAGAGCACGGTCTCGATCAGCAGGTTGCTGAGCGCACCGGATTCGTGATCCAAGGCCTGGAACCAGATCGGCTTCTCGCTGACCGAGGCCGGCACCTTGGCGGTCTGGTAGGCGTGGCCGTTGGCGTCGGCCCGGTTGGGCGGCAGCAGGTACACCGGCGGGGTCAGCATGACGGTCCCCCAGGTGGTGGAGACCGGCCCCGCCCCCTGCACGCTGTAGGCGAAGACCACGACGCCGTCCGGCGTGCAACCGTCGGCGTAGACCGAGATCACCTCCCCCGGCAGCAGCGGATCGCAGCTCAGAACCGGCCGCGGCCGCAGGTACTTGTCCATCAAGTAGGACTCGAGGTCCTCGCGGTCGTCCTGGGAGAGCGCCGCAGAGTAGAACAGCAGCTCGCCGACGCCGCCCTCGAAGAAGTCCTCGAGGGTGTAGCGCGCGCCCACCGTGAGGCCGCGCAAGGAGCTCACCGCTAAGGTCCCGGAGGCCTGCAGCACGCCGTTGATGTAGTGCTGCTGGAACCCCTGCTCGAGGTAGATGCTGTGGATCTGGTACTGCTCGTAGCCGACGTCGGTGCCGACCACGGCGTTGGTGCCGGTCCAGATCTGCCAACGGCCCGGGAAGTAGCCGTTCTGGCCCGTCAGCAGGCCGTTGCGGCCGGCGGCCTTGTGGCCGTCGAACAGGTAGACCGCGTCGTTGCCGGCCGCGACCCGCGCCACCACGAAGATGGTGCGCGCCTCGGTGATGGTCCCGAACTCGCTGACCTCGTCGCCCCAGATGGCGTCGTCGCCGTCGAACTGCAGCGCCGGGTGGAAGTTGACCTCGCTGGCGAGCCAGGTCGGCTGCTCGCTGGCGTTGGCCGAGACCTGCACCAGGTCGTGGTGATGGTCGGAGCGGTCGGCCCAGGCCCACACCGGGTCGCCGTTGCTGGGCTGCCCGATGCCGTTGATGCCGACCCCGGCGTCGAACCAGGCGTGCAGGTCCGGGTGACCCGGGTCCGGCTCGCCGTTCGTCAGCACCGACTGCGCCGGCAGCGCGGCCGCCGTCGCGGCCAGGGAAAGGGAAAGGAACAAACTCAAGATTCGCTTCTGGCTCATAGCACCCCCTGTGGCCTCAGCTCGAGAAAATGGCCAACGGCCACGCCCCGCCATAGCGGACGGGACGCGGCCGGCAACCGATTCGAGGCCTAGTCGAGCAGACGCTCGAAGGCTTCCAGCGAGAAGCCCTCGCCGCGTCGCCAGAACTCGATCCCGCCGCCCGCGGGGGCATCGGAGGCCACCGGCAGCTCGGCGAACAAGACACCGTTCAGGTGCACTTCCAACACGCTACCGGCGGCGGCGGGCCGGGAGTGCAATCCGAGTTCGAAGGCGGTGCCGGCCGGCACGAGGTCCGCGCCCTGCTTGTGACCGGGCAGGCTGCCGAGCCGCTCGCCGCCAGCTT
>CAZXTO010000281.1:0-4837 GCA_964643675.1 uncultured Planctomycetales bacterium | reverse complement strand
GGCTCGGAGCTGCTCGAGCTCGGCCCGCATGCCGCGCACCTCGTCGACCCGCTGCACCTGCGATAGCAGCGCCTCGCTCGGGAAGGGCTTCTGCAGGTAGCCGAAGGCCCCGCCGCGCATCGCTGCCACCGCCTGCTCGACGGTCGCGTAGCCGGTCATCACGATGACGTCGGCGGGCGGGTCCTGGTGGCGCGCCCGCTCCAGGATCTGGATGCCGTCCGCGCCCGGCAGGCGCACGTCGGTGACGACCAGGTCGCAGCGCCGCTCCGCCAGCCAGGCCATGGCGGCGGCGCCGTCGTGCAGCAGGGTGACGGCGTGCCCCGCGTCGCGCAGCGCGTCGGCGAGGGGGATGGCGAGCGTGCGCTCGTCTTCGACCAGCAGGACTTCCATGTTCAGGACTTCTCCGTGCTCTGCAGCGAAGCGAGCAGCATGCGATGGGCGAGCCGAGCGACGGCGAAGTCGCTGGCGTGTTGTTCGGCGCGAGGCAGCAGCTCGACCAGCTCGGCGCCGACCAGGCGGCGGCCGTCCGCCACCAGCCGACGCAGCAGCTCGCTGACGGTGTACCAATCCAGCCCGCCCGGCTCGGGGGTGCCGGTGCAGGGGACCAGGGAGGGGTCGAGTCCGTCCACGTCCCAGGACAACCAAAGCGGGCCCGCCGGCAGGCGCTCGAGCACCCGCTCGACGCGTTGCGGCCCGCTCAGGGCCAGGAGCTCGCGCGCCAGCAGCGCTTCCGCGCGGGCCTCGGAGCCGGCCGCGGCCTGCGCCTGGTAGAGCACCCGCTCCTCGGGCGAGACGGCGCGGATGCCGAAGGCCAGCAAGCGCGCGTCGGTCTGCTCGAGCACGCGCCGCATCACGCAGCCGTGGCCGTAGGCGGTGCCTTCGTACTCCTGGCGCAGGTCGGGATGGGCGTCGAGGTGCAACACCACCAGGTCCGGGAAGCGGGCGGCGGCGGCGCGGATCGGCCCCAGGCTGATCGAGTGCTCGCCGCCCAGCAGCAGCGGCACCCGGCCGCCGTCGAGCAAGGCGCCGGTGCGCCGCTCCAGCTCCTCGGCCAGCTCCTCCGGCGGCGCGGGCGAGACCACCGGCGCCAAGGTGCGCACGCCGAAGCGCCGGGCTTCGTCCTCGAGCCACTCGTCGTAGAACTCGACCTGCTGGGAGGCCTCGAGGATCGCGGAAGGACCGCGCGCGGTGCCGCGCTGGTAGGTCGTGGTCGCTTCGTAGGGCACCGGCAGGACCACGCCGCGGGAGGCGCGCCCGCAGGCCTCGCCCTCGAGTCCGAGAAAGGCGCCCGGGTCGTCGGCGCCGGCCAAGCATTGGTCCAGATCCATCGCGTCGTTGCGCCCCGCGCGAGGACTTCGGTCCTGCGGCCGTGGAGCGCGCGCTCATTCTAGGCCGCGCCCGCAGGCGACGGGAAACCCTGGGCGGGCGGGGCGTCGGTGGCGTAGACTTCCGACATGCGCCTGGAGTACCAGCAGAACATGCGGATGGAGCAGCGACTGCTCCAGTCCCCGCAGATGATCCAGGCGATGCAGATCCTGCAGTGCACCACCCAGGAGCTGCTCGACCGCATCGAGGCCGAGATCGAGGAGAACCCCTTCCTCGAGGTCGAGGAGCCGGCCGAGGCGCCGGCCCCTACCGACGCCGAGAACAACGGCGCCGAGGAGGACCCCGACGACCCGGAGGCCCTCGACCACATGCCGGAGATCGGCGAGGTCGACCAGATCTTCGAGTCCGGCGACCGCCTCGGCTCGCGCGCCAAGGCCGACCCGGAGTCGCGCTGGGACATGGTCCAGGACCTGGCCGCGCCGGACGTGCGCACGGTCGATTCGATCCTGGCCGAGCTGCGCATGTCGGACGCCGACGGCGAGGAGATCGCCGCTGCCGAGCAGGTGCTGGCCGCGCTCGATCCGCGCGGCTTCCTGATCGAGGGCATGGAGGCCTTCGCCGAGAACTCCGGCATCGACCTCGACGAGCTCGAGCACACCCTGCACCACCTGCGTGACCTGGCCCACCCCGGCCTCGGCGCCGAGGACCTGCGCGAGTGCTACCTGCTCCAGCTGGAGGCCATGCACGGCGAGCAGCCGCTTGCCGAGGCGCTGGTGCGGGACCACTTCGACGACCTGCTCGCCAACCGCCTGCCGCAAATCGGCAAGGCGCTGGGCGTCAGCCTGACCGAGCTGCGCCACGCCCTCGAGGTGCTGAGCGGCCTCGACTCGCGCCCGCTGGCCGAGTACGAGCTCGACGACACCATGTCGATCCTGCCCGACGTGCTCGTGATCCCGGACGAGAACGGCGGCTACGAGGTGCGCCTGGCGCGCGACGGCCTGCCCGAGCTGCGGCTCAGCCGCAGCGCCCAGGAGGCGCTGACCAAGGCCAAGTCGGACAAGCGACTGCACGGCTTCCTGATGAAGAAGATCGAGCGCGCGCGCTGGTTCCTCGACGCCGTCGCCCAGCGCCGCCGGACCCTGCTGCGCATCTCCAACGAGCTGGTGGCGCGCCAGCGCGAGTTCCTCGACTACGGCCCCGAGCGCCTGCGCCCGCTCAAGATGCAGGAGGTCGCCGACGCGGTCGGCGTGCACATCTCGACCGTGTCGCGGGCGATCCGCGGCAAGTGGGCCCAGACCCCGCAGGGCATCCTGCCGCTGAAGGGCTTCTTCTCCGGCGGCCAGACCACCAGCTCCGGCGGCCAGACCTCGCGGGTGGCGATCCAGGAGCGGATCAAGGAGATCATCGAGCAGGAGGACAAGACCTCCCCGCTCAGCGACGAGGAGATCGTGCGCATCCTGAAGCAGCGCAACGGGGTCAAGGTGGCCCGGCGCACGGTCACCAAGTACCGCAAGGCGCTCGACATCCCCTCCTCGACCATGCGCCGCAGCTACGGCGGCTGAGCGCGAGCGAGGCCCGCTCCGCGACTACCCGAGCCGCCTGGCGGCGGGTATCCTGTTGCGTCCCGCTGCGCGCGACCGCCGCCAGCGAGCGATTCGCGGCCCGCACCCCGGCCGCCCCAAGCACAAGCACGATGACCATCAAAGCCACCCAGATCCGCAAGGGCCAGGTCCTGGTTCTCGACGGCGAGCTGTTCCTCGTCACCGACTTCGAGCACATCGCCCCCGGCAATTGGCGCGCGATCAACCAGGTCAAGTGCAAGCACCTGACCACCGGCACCACCAAGCAGATGCGGCTGGGTTCGGACGAGACCGTCGAGCTGGCCTACCTCGACCGGCGCACCTGCATGTTCTCGTACATGGACGGCGACAACTACGTCTTCATGGACAACGAGAACTACGAGCAGTACTTCCTCGGCGCCGAGATCGTCGGCGAGGCCATGAAGTACGTGAAGGAGAACCAGGCGGTCACCGTGACCTTCTTCGAGGGCAAGGCGATCTCCATCGACCTGCCGTCCTCGGTGGTCATGCTGGTGAAGGAGGCCGAGATGGCGGTCAAGGGCGACAGCGTCACCAACGACAAGAAGGGCGCCGTCACCGAGACCGGGCTCGCGATCCGGGTGCCGATGTACATCGAGGCCGGCGAGTACGTGAAGATCAGCACCGAGAACGGCGACTTCCTCGGCCGCGCCAAGGCCGAGGACGCCTGAGCGCCGACCGGCAGCGAGATCGCCGCCGGGAGCCGAGGAGACCGCCCGGAGCCGGGCTCAGCTGCCGGAGCGCCGACGCCGCAGCCGCTTGCCGGCGTTGATCTGGGCCGCCTGCTTGCGCACCTTGGCCAGCTCGCGGCGCCACTTGGGGTTGATCTTCGAGCCCTCCTCGAGGGCGCGCTGGATCACGGTGGCGGCCTCGACCGGGTCGTCGGTGAGGTAGAACAGGTCGACGTCCTCGGGCGAGATCGTGCCCATGCCGATCATGGTGCGCTTGATCCAGCGGATCATGCCGCCCCAGAACTCCTTCCCCATCAGCACGATCGGGAAGTTCTCCATCTTGTCGGTCTGGATCAGGGTCAGCGCCTCGAAGAACTCGTCCATGGTGCCGAAGCCGCCCGGCATGACCACGTAGCCGACCGAGTACTTGGCGAACATCACCTTGCGCGCGAAGAAGTAGCGGAAGGTCAGCTCGAGGTCCTGGAAGCGGTTCGGGTCCTGCTCGTGCGGGAGCACGATGTTCAGGCCGACCGAGGTCGTGCCGCCGCGCTTGGCGCCGCGGTTGGCCGCCTCCATCATGCCGGGGCCCCCGCCGGTGATGATCGAGTAGCCGCGCCGGCCGAGCTGCTCCGCCACCTCCTCGGCGACCTTGAACCAGGGATCGTCCTCGGGGGTGCGCGCCGACCCGAAGATCGAGATGGCCGGGCCGATGTCGCGCATCGCCTCGAAGCCGTCGACGAACTCCCCCATGATCTTGAAGACCATCCAGGGGTCGTCGTTGGAGCGGGTCTGGACCTCCTCGTGGTGTTGGCGGCGTGCGCGGCTCATCGCGCCCAGGATAGCGCCCGCGGCCTGCTAGACTCCCGCCGTGCCGGGCCAGCCGACCGTCTTCCTCGACCGCGACGGGACCATCCTCAAGGAGATCCCCTACCTGGACACCGCGCGCCGCGCCGAGCTGCTGCCCGGGGTGGCCGAGGCGCTGGCCACCCTGCACCGCGCCGGCGCGCTGCTGATCGTGGTCACCAACCAGTCCGGCGTCGCGCGCGGCCTGCTCGACGAGGGCGTGCTGCTCGCCATCCACGAGAAGATCGACGCCGACCTCGACGCCCACGGCGCCCGCATCGACGCCTATTACCACTGCCCCCACCACCACGTGGTGGGCATCCCGCCGTACCGGCGCCGCTGCCGCTGCCGCAAGCCGCTGCCCGGCCTGCTCGAGAAGGCCTGCGAGGACTTCGACAT
>CAZXTO010000280.1:0-4840 GCA_964643675.1 uncultured Planctomycetales bacterium | reverse complement strand
ATCCACAAAATCTTACGAATGAGCCTGACACCTCTTACTGGATCGTCAAGCTCAGCAGGTTGCTGAAGGCGGCCTCGGGACCGCCGTAGTCGACCACCGACTGCAGGTGCACGGTGCGACCGGACAGGCTGCCGTTGTTGGGGATCGCCGCGGTCTCCACCGCGCGCCCATCGGGGCCGAGGCTGCCGCTCATCAGGATGTTCGGGCCGCCGCTCAGGAAATAGAGCCCCTGCACCCCGCCGACCGCCTGGCCGGAGGTGGTGTTGAAGCTCCACAGCAGCTGCCAGCCGGCGCTGGACGGGCCGTCGAGGAACAGGTCGATGCTGCCACCCACCGCGGCCTCGCCCCAGGAACCGAGGGTCGGCAATCCGCTGTAGGTGCTCAGCTTGAGGTCATCGACCAAGGCCTCGGTGAGGTCGTTGTTGGGGTTGTCCTCGGCGCGGAAGCGCAGCCGCATCGTGTCGCTGAGCGCAACGAAGTCCTCGAGCGCGAAGCTGACCGTCTGCCAGGAGTTGGCGTTGGGCGTGATCTCGAGGTCGGTCCAGCTGCTGCCGCCGTCGTTCGAGACCTGGGCCAGGAAGACGTCGTCCTGCGCGTTGCCGGGCAGGTTGGCGAACCAGCGCGCGTACTCGAGCTGCAGGCTGGCGTGGCCACCGGACGAGAACACCGGCGAGGTCAGCCAGGTGGTGCCGTCGACGTCGTTGGTGCCGACGCTGCCGCCGGAGGCGGCCCCCGTCACCCAGCAGCGGCTGCCGCTGCCGGCCGGGTTGTCGTGCCCGGGCTGGCAGGTCTGCCCGCCGGTGCTGGTCTGCTGCGGCACCGCGCGCTCCCACGACCAGTTGGTGGAGTTGCTCACGGTCCAGCCGTTGTCGCCGCCCTCCATGTCGTCGTGGGCGAGCAGCCGCGCGCGGCCGAGCACGATCACGACCGGCTCGACCGTGGCGCTGCCGTCGTAATCCAGGCTCAGGTCGAGGCTGTACGCGACCCCGGATTGCGCCGCCGCATCGATCACGACATTGAAGGGCCCGGCGGCGGCGCTGCCGTGCGCCGGCACGTTCAGGGCCTGGCTGCCGCCGCTGACGCCGATCAGGGGATCGCTCGAGCTGAGTCCGACCGTGCCGCTGACCGCGTCGGCGCCGTCGTTGCTGAGCTGCAGGCTCAGCGACCAGGTCTCGCCCGGCTCCTGGTAGGGGTCGCCGTTGCCGCTGACCTCGGTCCAGTCGAGCGACTGGATCTCGGCCCAGCCGCCGCTCCACTGCGCGATCATGACGTAGCCCGGGCGGACCTGCTCGGCCAGGGTCTGGATGCGGTTCGGGTTGGGCCAGAAGCCGTCGCCGCTGCCGCCGATCTCGGGCGTGAAGCTGTAGGTGCCGTGGGCGCCGTAGTGGTAGTCGTCGGCGACGCCGTTGGCTGTGTACAGCACCTCCCACGAGGTGCCGTAGGCGTAGCCGTTGTTGGCGGTCATGGCCGCGCCGTACTGGCGGTAGAGCGCGTTCTCCGAGGTGTAGACCGTGTCGTAACCCCACGGGTAGATCCACAGGTTGGAGTAGGTGTGGGCCGAGATCGACATGCCCGGGGTCTGCGCCGCCAGCAGGTCGCGCACCGCCGCGGTCTCGGGCTCCGAGAAGGGCGCTGTGCCGCGGTAGACGTCGCTCGACGGGCTGCCGCTCGAACCGCCCCACTGCGGACCCCACTCCCAGTCGTAGTTCCGGTTCAGGTCGACGCCGTAGCTGCCGCCGCCGTTGCTGCGCCGGTTCTTGCGCCACATGCCGCCGCCGTTGGGGTTGGTCTGGCGGTTGTACTCATAGCCGTCCGGGTTCACGCAGGGCACGATCACCACGTTGCGCGACTCGACGATGCGGGTCGCGGCCGGCTCCACGCCGTAGTTGGCGCCGAGCCAGTCGACGAAGTTCAGGATCGACTCGCCCGACATCGGCTCGCGGGCGTGGTGGATGCCGTCGTAGTAGGCCACCGGCTTGGCCGGGTCGTGCACGCTCGGCGTGGTCGACACGCGCTGGGCCCAGATCGCGCGGCCCTGGATGCTGGTGCCGATCGAGAACTTCGGCGAGACGATCGCCGGGTAGGCCGAGGCCAGCCGGTCCATCTCCTGGCCGATCTCGGCCAGGGTGCGGAAGCCGCCCATCGAGCCGACCGAGGCCCGCGGCGAGGGCGCGGCGCGGGCGGCGTAGAAACCGGACAGGTCCTCGATCTCGACGAAGTAGCCGTAGCCCGCTGCGCCCAGGCGGTCCTGCTCGGCGTCGTCGGCGTAGACCGTCAGGTTGCCGTCGCGGTCGGCGCCGGCGTGATCGTCGACGTCGAAGCCGAGCTCGACCAGGTGCTGGAAGGCCCCCGGACTCGAGGCCTGGACCTTCACCAGGTCGACCGGTTGCGGGGCGGCGGCGGGGTCCTGGGCGGGAGCCAGGACGGGAAGGAGCAGGGGGATGAGCTGGAGCATGTGCAGGCCCTGGGGCTGGTCCGGGGTTCTCGAGACCGAAAGGGTCGAGATGGAAGTCTACGCGAGAATCTCCCGCGCCGGCGTCCTCGATCGCCCCCCTGGGACGGCTTATTCGGCGCCCGGGTTCCGCGATCCGGGCCACTCCTTGACCCAGAGGTCGCGCTGCGGGAAGGGGATCTCGATGCCTTCCTCCAGGAGGCGGTCGTAGATCGCCGTCAGTAGCGCGTCGATCGTGCGGCCGCGCAGCTCCGGGTGCGGGATCCAGCCCATCAACTCGAAATCCAGGCTCGATTCGCCGAGGGCGCGGAAGCGCACCCGCGGCTCCGGCTGGTCGCAGATCAGCTCCTCGGCCTCGGCGACCCCCATCAGCACCTCCTTGACCCGCGCGACCTCGCTGCCGTAGGCCACGCCGACCGGCACCCGGATGCGCCGCTTCAGGCTCGGCCCGCCCGCCTCGTTGGTGATCTTCGCCGCGCCCATGACCGAGTTCGGGATCGTGATCTCGATGTCGTCGCGGGTCAGGATGCGGGTCGAGCGCAGACCGATGTGCGCCACCTGGCCGCGCTCCCCGCTGTCCAACACGATGTAGTCGCCGACCGAGAAGGGCGCGTCGGCGATGATGAACACGCCGGCGAAGAGGTTGCCGAGGGTGTCCTGGGCGGCGAAACCGAGGGCCAGGCCGACCACCCCTGCCGAGGCCAGCCAGCCGGTGGCGTCGAGGTCCCAGATCGCGATCGCCGCGTAGACCGCGATCCCGAACAGCAGCACCTTCGCCAGGTTGTCGAACAGCGGGAAGGTGCGCGGCTGGATCATCGGCGCGCGATCCTCCGCCTTGCTGAGCGCGCCGAGCAGCAGCTTGACGAAGCGGAACAGGAAGCCGGCCCAGACGAACAGGATGAAGGTCTGCAGCAGCCGCACCGTGGAGTGCTCGATCGGCCGAGCAGGGGCAGCGCCGGCGGTGGTGGCGTTGGCGGCATCGCCAGCGGCGCCACCGGGCTCGACCGCGGCCTCGGCGCCGTCGAGGCCGAGCTGCTTGACCGCGATCACGAAGCCGCACAGCACCACGGTCTTCACGATCGGGCCGTGCAGCAGGTGGACCACCTGGTCGTCGAGCACCGACTTGGTGCGGCCGACGAAGCGCCGCACCAGCGCGCACAGGACCCAGTCGACCAGCTTGGCGAGCACGAAGGAGCCGAGCACGATCAGGACCGCGCGCAGCCGCGGGTCCTCGAGCGCGCCCGACAGGGCGGGGATCCAGTCCTGGAGCTTGGCGAAGAACTCTTCCATGGCGAGACGCGGGCCGGCCCGGAGCCGGCTGGCCGGATTGTAGGCTGGGCCGCCATGGATCGCGCATCGACCGCCGAGCACGCCGCGCACTGGACCCTGCGCCCGGACGTCGTCTTCCTCAACCACGGCAGCTTCGGCGCCTGCCCGCGCGCGGTGCTCGACTACCAGCAGGAGCTGCGCGCGCGGATGGAGCGAGAGCCGGTGCGCTTCTTCGCCCGCGAGCTCGAGGGCATGCTCGACGGCGCGCGCGAGATGCTCGCCAGCTTCCTCGGCGCCGAGGCGGAGGACCTGGCCTTCGTCAACAACGCCACCTCGGGGGTCAACGCGGTGCTCCGGCACCTCCCGCTCGAGGCCGGCGATGAGTTGCTGGTGTGCGACCAGGAGTACAACGCCTGCCGCAACGCGCTCGACTTCGTCGCCGCCCGCGCCGGCGCGCGGGTGGTGGTGGTGTCCCCGCCCTTCCCGCTGAGCGCCCCGGAGCAGTTCACCGCCGCCTTCCTCGAGGCGGTCGGCCCGCGCACCCGGCTGGCGCTGTTCGACCACGTGACCTCGCAGACCGGGATCGTGGCGCCGGCGGCGGAACTGACGGCGGCGCTACGCGAGCGCGGCGTGCGGGTGCTGATCGACGGCGCCCACGCCCCGGGCATGCTGCCGCTCGACCTCGCCGCGATCGGCGCCGACTACTACACCGGCAACCTGCACAAGTGGGTCTGCGCCCCGAAGGGCGCCGCCTTCCTCTGGGTCCGGCGCGAGCTCCAGCCGGAGGTGCGCCCGGCGGTGATCAGCCACGGCGCCAACGCCGACGACTCCGAGCGCAGCCGCTTCCAGCTCGAGTTCGGCTGGACCGGCACCGACGATCCCACCGCCTGGCTGTGCGCCCCCGAGGCGCTGCGGGTGATGGGCGGCCTGCTCCCGGGCGGCTGGCGAGAGCTGCGAGAGCGCAACCGAGCCCTGGCGGTGCGCGCGCGGGCGATCCTGGCCGAGGCTCTGGCTGTCGAGCTGCCCGCCCCGGAGTCGATGATCGGCATCCTTGTGTCCCTGCCGCTGCCCGACGGCGGCGAGCCGCCTCGCTCCTACCTCGACACCGACCCGCTCCAG
>CAZXTO010000279.1:0-4840 GCA_964643675.1 uncultured Planctomycetales bacterium | reverse complement strand
GGCCGCGGCCGGCTCCTGCGCCGCCAGGAGCGGCGCCGCCAGCGCGGCCAGGGCGAGGACCAGGGGGGAGATGACGCGGCCGGGCACCGTCTCCCACCTTAACCGGGAGCGCCTGGAGCGGGCCGCTCAGTCGCGGCTGGCGACCAGCCGCAGGATGTGCTTGAACATCACCACGAAGTCGAAGAACAGCGCCATCGCCGCCGCCGCGGCCATGTTGGTGGGGTAGTGGCGCATGATGTTCGAGGTGTCGTAGAGCACGAAGCCCGCCATCAGCAGCACCCAGGCCGCGGACCAGCCCCAGCCGAAGACGTCGAGGCCGAACAGCATGCCGACGATGCCCATGCCGATCAGGAGCCACAGGCAGGTCCAGACCGCGCCGCGCAGGAAGCTGAAGTCGCGCTTCGAGGTCAGCGCGTAGAGCGTCAGGCCGGCGAATACGACCCCGGTCAGCACGGCCGCCTGCGCCACCACCTCGGCGCCGCGGGTGGCCTGGTAGAAGTAGACCAGCGGTCCGGTCAGCACGCCCTCGAAGACGGCGAAGCCGAACAGGGCGAACAGGTTGAGCGGGTAGCGGCTGGCGCCCATCCGCATGAAGGCGCCGACCACGACCATCAGCAGCAACGGGCCGATGATGCCGCGGCTGTAGATAGGGGCCACCATCTGCAAGGCAGCCTCGCTGCAGCAGGCCCAGGTGGTGCCGGCGAAGACCACGATCGCCAGCGAGAACAGGGCATAGACCTTGCGCAGGAAGGCGAGCCGCTCCGGCACGCTGACCTGGATGGCGAGCATGCCCTCGTGGCGGCGCTCGAAGACGGGGGACTGGACGGTCATGGGGCGCATTCTAGGGCCTGGAAGCGGCGACCGGGCGCTGGCAGGCTGGGGCCCTTTCCAACGCCATGCCCGCCACGCCTCCCAAGAAACGGATCATCATCTGCGCCGACGGCACCTGGAACCGCCCTGAGGCCGACCTGCGCAAGGACTTCCCGACCAACGTGCTGAAGATCGCGCGCGCGATCGCGCCGGTGGCGGCGGACGGCGTGCCGCAGGTGGTGTTCTACGACTGGGGGGTGGGCAGCTACTACGACAGCGTCAAGGGCGGCGCCTTCGGCCAGGGCATCAACAAGAACATCCAGGACGGCTACCGCTTCCTGGTCCAGAACTACGACCCCGGCGACGAGCTGTTCCTGTTCGGCTTCAGCCGCGGCGCCTACACCGTGCGCAGCCTGTCGGGCCTGCTCTACAACTGCGGCGTGCTGCACCGGAAGCACGCCAACCGCATCGGACCGGCCTTCGAGCTCTACAAGGACCGCGACATCCATCCGGACGATCCGGAGTCGGCGGACTTCCGCCGCAAGTACGCCGTCGAGCCCGAGCCCCGGGTGCGCTTCGTCGGGGTGTGGGACACGGTCGGCTCGCTCGGCATCCCGCTGCGCATGCTCGGCTTCCTCAACGACAAGCACCTGTTCCACGACGAGAAGATCGGCCCCAACGTCGACTGCGCCCGCCACGCCCTGGCGCTCGACGAGCGGCGCGACGACTTCAGGCCGACGATCTGGAAGCGGCGCCGCGGCCTCGACCTGAAGCAGGTCTGGTTCGCCGGCGTGCACTCCGACGTCGTCGGCGGCTACAAGCCCGGCAAGCGGGGCGCCTCGCTCAGCGACCTGCCGCTGGAGTGGATGGCGCGCGAGGCCACCGGCCGCGGCCTCGGCTTCGAGCCGCACCTCGCCAGCCGCCTGCGGCCCGACCCGCTGGCCGAGCAGCACGAGGAGTACGCCGGCTTCTACAGGGTGCTCGGGGATCACCGGCGCCCGATTCCGCGCCGCACCCTGCTGCACGAATCGGTCCGGCGCCGCTACCGCGCCCGCCGCTCCTACCGGCCGCCGAAGCTGGTGCGCTACCTGGAGAAGTACGGCTGGGACCGGGTCGAGTCCTGAGCGCGTTCGGCTGGACGGCGTTAGCTTGAGCCGAGCCCCGATGCGCCGCGTCCTGTCCATGCTGAAGATCCTCGCCGCCGTCTACCTGCTGCTGATGCTGCTGGTCTACGCGCTGCAGCGGCGGCTGCTGTACCTGCCGACGCCGGCGCCCGGCGCGGTGGCGGCCGAGGAGGTCCGCTTCGAGACCGCGGCCGGCGGCCTGCGCGGCTGGGTGCTGCGGCCCGGTGCCGAACGCGCGGTGCTGTATTACGGCGGCAACGCCGAGGCGGTGGAGTACAACCTGCCGCTGTTCCGCGAGGCCTTGCCGCAGCACGCGGTCTACCTGTTGCCCTACCGCGGCTACTCCGGCAACCCCGGCCGCCCCTCCGAGGACGGGCTGGTGGCCGACGCGCTGGCGGTCTACGACCAGCTCCGCGAGCGGCACGAGAGCATCAGCGTGATCGGCCGCAGCCTCGGCAGCGGGGTGGCGGTGCAGCTGGCCAGCCAGCGTCCGGTGGCGCGGCTGGCGCTGGTGACGCCCTTCGACAGCATCGCGCGGGTGGCGCAGCGTCAGCTCCCCTTGTTGCCGGCGGCGCTCTTGATGCGCGACAAGTACGAGTCCTGGCGCCTGGCGCCCGAGCTCGGCATGCCGGTCCTGGTGCTGCAGGCCGGGAACGACCGGGTGATCGCCGCCCGCCACACCGAGGCCCTGGTCGCCGTCTTGTCGGAGGAGCGCCTGCAGCATCAGCGGGTGGAGGCGGCCGGGCACAACGACATCCAGGACTACCCGGCCTACCGGGCCGCCCTGACCGCCTTCTTCGCCGCGGCGGATCCGCCTGCGCCCACCCGCTGATAGGATTCCGCGATGGCGGATCGCAAGTTCATCCTCGGGCTGGACCTCGACGGCTGCGTGGCCGACTTCTACGGCGGCCTGCGCCCCTTGGCGGCCGAGTGGCTCGGCGTGCCGCTCGGCAGCCTGACGCCCGAGGTCAGCTACGGCCTGCCGGAGTGGGGCATCCCCGACGCGCCCGGCGGCTACGCCGCGCTGCACCGCTTCGCCGTCATCCAGCGCGATCTGTTCCGTTCGCTGGAGCCGATGCCGCGCGCGCCGCAGGTGATCCGCCAGCTGTCGGCGGCGGGCGTGAACATCCGCATCATCACCCACCGGCTGTTCATCTCGCGCTCGCACCAGGCGGCGGTGGCGCAGACGGTCGACTGGCTCGACCGCCACGACATCCCGTACTACGGCCTGTGCTTCGTCGGCGACAAGGAGGAGGTCGGCGCCGACCTCTACATCGAGGACACGACCAAGAACGTCGAGGCCCTGCGCGCCGAAGGCAAGCAGGTGATCGTCTACGGCAACTCCACCAACCTCGGCGTGGCCGGCCCCCGCTCGAGCGACTGGGACGAGGTGGGGGAGATGGTGCTGGAGGCGCGCGAAGCCTGGCTCCAGGGCGCCGCGGTCGGCGCCTAGTCGCCGGGGTCGTCGCTCCCGTACCAGAGCAGGTCGACGATCGCCCAGGCTTCGTCTTCGGTCCAGCTCTCGAGGCCAGCAGATTCCAGGAAACAGGCTCCTGGGAGCTCCGAGTTCACCGTCGGGGTGCCGCCGAGGAGCTGGTTCTCGGCGAAGAGGCCGACCCTTCGGCCAATCAGATGGCGGGTGAGCTCGCTGAAGGCCCCAGCCTCCTCGCTCCGGATCTCCAGCAGAATCACCCACTTCCCGGTCTGAGGGTGCTGATAGGCCGTCGCGGTTTGGAGACCGAAGGAATGTGCCGTGCCGAAGCGAAGCGTGCTTCCATCGTAGTCAAGGGCCGTGAGACCATCGAGCAGGGGTTCCTGGCCGGGCAGGAGGACGGGCCGAAGGTCGACCGGCGTCCTTGGCAGGTCCGTCGACTCGCGCAGCTGATCGAGCAACAAACTCGCATCAGAAGGGTGCAAGCCGGTCACGTGCAGGGTTCCGTCTTGGAAGCTCGAATCCGTCCCCACTGCCAGGGCCCGGTTCTCGAAGAGAATGGCGACCATGGGTTCGTTCCATTCCGATGCCCACGAGGACAATCGGGCGGTCGATGCCTCGGTCAACTGGACCTCAACCATCCGGCGGCCGTCAGCTCCGGGATCTGCGGATTCCCGCGTCTGTCGGATATCCAGGCTTGCCCGGCCTGCGAGCCAGAGGGATTCGCCGCGGAAGGAAGTCGCGGTAATCCGCAGCCCTCGAGGTGCCACATCCCGATTCGGGCCCTCGAGAACCAACGCGGCAGCGAGTTGACCCTCGGGGTACTCGACCGGCGCCGTCTGGCAAGCGGAGAAGAGCAGGGCGAAGAAAAGGAGCGGTGCGGATAGTCGGCGTGTCACGAAACCTCCTCCCGTCCGACGGAATCGTCGAAACCAGCTGGGATCAATGGGCTCGATTATACGACTCCCAACTCCGCCGCAGGTTGCTGTGGGAACCATGCGGCCTACAGCGACGACCTGACCTTGCCCCAGCGGGCCAGGCACTCGCGTAGGTCCTGGAGCACGATCGGCTTCGCCAGGTAGTCGTTGAGGCCGCGCGCGAGACACATCTCGCGGTAGCCGGGCATGGCGTGGGCGGTCATGGCGATGACCGGCAGCTCCTCGAGACCCGAGCGCGGCAGCTCGCGCAGGCGGCGGGTGGCCTCGAAGCCGTCCATCTGCGGCATCTGGATGTCCATCAGCACGAGCGCGATTTCCTGCTCCTGCAGCCGCTCCAGCGCCTCGGCGCCGTTACGGGCGGTGACGATGTCCTCCAGGCCGAGCTTGCGCAGGAAGGCCTCCCCGACCTTGAGGTTGACCGGGGTGTCGTCGACCAGCAGCACCGGGCCGCCGACCAGGTCGGAGGCCGGCGCCGCGCCTCGGCCGCCCGAGCCGGCGCCGCCCTGGATTCCCTCGCTGCCGGCGCGGCCACCGGG
>CAZXTO010000278.1:0-4869 GCA_964643675.1 uncultured Planctomycetales bacterium | reverse complement strand
AGCAGCAGCGGCGACTCCAGGCCGAGGGCGCCGTCGAGCGGCGGCGCCGGCGTCACGCCGGGGCCGGCCAGGCTGTAGCCGAGGAAGACCATCGAGCCCGGGGTGGCGCCGGTCACGACCAGGCTGGCCGATTGGCCCACGCTCAGCGGCGGCACGCTCAGATCCATCAGGTCGCCGACGATGCGGAAGAGCTCGCCGTCGTTGCGGTCGAGGGCGTAGACCTCGCCGTCGCCGCCGCGGCCGAAGGAGGCGATCCGCTCGAGGTCGCGGCCGCCGCTGGGCACCAGTTCGGCGGTGCGGGCGCGCAGCATGGAGGCCTGTCCGCCGCGTTCTCGCAGGGTCCAGACCTCGT
Organism: uncultured Planctomycetales bacterium; assembly: GCA_964643675.1. GTDB lineage: Bacteria > Planctomycetota > UBA1135 > UBA1135 > UBA1135 > J029. The sequence goes on along the minus strand of CAZXTO010000278.1, from coordinate 4,517 downwards.
GGCTGCCCCAGTCGGCGAAGAAGTAGGCGCCGCCCAGGCCGGGGATCGCGGAGCCCCGGTAGACCACGCCGCCGATCACGCAGATCCGGCTCAGGAAGGGGTCGTAGGCGTAGTCGTGGATCGGCAGGGTCAGCCCGGCGGTGTTGCAGCCGCTCGGCGGGTCATAGCAGTCCACCCCCTCCATGATCTTCCAGCCGTAGTTCTCGCCGCCCGGGCTGGAGCCCGGCTGCCAGTCGATCTCCTCGCGCCCGCTCTGGCCGACGTCACCGATCCAGAGGTCGCCGGTGTCCGGGTCGAAGTCGAAGCGCCACGGGTTGCGCAGGCCGGCGGCCCAGATCTCGTCGAGCGGGTCGCCGGGGCCGACGAAGGGGTTGTCGGGGGGGACCGCGTAAGGAGCGGCGCCGTCGACGTCGAGCCGCAGCATCTTGCCCAAGAGGCTGGCGCCGTTCTGAGCGTGGCCGAGCGGGTCGCCGCCCGAGCCGCCGTCGCCCATGCCGATGTAGAGGTAACGGTCGAGCGGACCGAAGGCGATCATGCCGCCGTTGTGGTTGCCGTAGGGTTGGGGAACGGCCAGCACCACCGACTCGCTGGCCGGGTCGGCCAGGTCGGGGTCGCTCGCCGAGACCGACCACCGCGACACCACGGTGTCCCCGCCCTGGTCGGTGTAGTTGAGGTAGAAGAAGCCGTTGCTGGCGTAGTCCGGGTGGAAGGCCATGCCCAGCAGGCCGCGCTCTCCGGAGAAGCTGATCTGCCCGCCCAGGTCGAGGAAGGGGGTGGCCAGCAGCGCTCCGTTCTTGATGATCCGGACCCGACCAAAGTTCTCCTCGAGCACGAAGAGGCGGTCGAGGTCGCCGGCCGGCGCGGTCAGGAAGACCGGACTCTCCAGGCCGTCGACGACGAGCTCGGTCGCGAGCCGTTGGGCGCGGGCCTCAACGCCGGTCGAGCACCAGATCAGGAACAGGCCGGCACCCCAGGCCAGCCAGGAAGAGCGGGAGGCGGCGGATCCGATCATGGAAGGAAGCGGCCTGAGCCGCTCCGTCCACGGTATCAGAATGAGAATAGCTCTCAACAACGCCGCCCTCCGAGGCCTCCCGCAGCCCCCTGCGGCCTCTCGCGGCCTCCTGGGTCAGTTGGGGCGACTCGTTGCTCAGTCGATCCCGAGGGTCCGCAGGAAGGCGGCGCTGGAGCGCTCCCGCCCCAGGAAGCGGCGGATCGACTGCTCGGCGTCGCGCGTGTTGCCGACCTGGTAGATCTCGCGCCGCAGCCGCATGCCGGTCTCGACGTCCAGGTAGCCATCCGGCGCCTGCTCGAAGGCGGTGGCCAGGTCGGCGGCGATGGCGTCGGCCCAGCCGTAGCCGTAGTAGCCGGCGTCGTAGCCGGTCAGGTGGCCCCAGTAGGCGCAGAAGTTGGTGCCCGCGGGCGGGTCGAAGAGCACCGCCGCGTTGACCGCGTTGCCGATCTCCTGGGCGTTCGCACCCTCCGGCGCGACGTGCAGGCGCAGGTCGGTCAGCGCCAGCGCCATCTGCCGCCGGTAGTAGACCGCCTTGGTCGCCAGGTCGGCCTCGCGCATGCGGGCGATCGTGTCGGCCGGCAGCCGCTTCGACGGGTCGCGCCAGTCGACCGCGAAGCGCTGCAGCACCTCCGGATCCCAGCACCAGGCCTCGAGCATCTGCGACGGCGCCTCGACGAAGTCGCGCGCCACGTTGGCGCCGGCGAACTGGTGGTACTTCGCCTGCGTCAGGATGGTGTGCATGGCGTGGCCGAACTCGTGGAAGATGGTCTCGACCTCGCCGTGCGACATCAGCGAGGGCGCCTCCCCCACCCCGGGCGTGAAGTTGCACACCAGCGCCGCCACCGGCCGCCGGTAGCGGCCGTCCGCCAACTGCTTGCCGCCGATGATGTCGAACTGGGCGAAGTGGTTGTACTTGCCCTCGCGCGGGAACAGGTCGAGGTAGAAGATGCCGAGCGGCATGCCGCTGGCGGCGTCGGCGACCACGAAGGCGCGCAGGTCCCAGACCCACAGGTAGCCGGGGTCGATCTCGGTGAACTCCAGGCCGAAGATGGTCTGGTAGATGTCGAACATGCCGTCGATCACCCGGTCCAGCTCGAAGTAGACCCGCAGCGCCTCGGCGTCGACGCTGTAGCGCTGCTTCATGAGCTGGTTCTGGTAGTAGCGGAAGTCCCACCAGTCGATGGTGGCGCCGTCATCGCCAGTCTCGGCGACCTTCAGCAGGCGCAGCTCCTCGACCTCGGCGTCGAACTTCGGCTGCAGGCCTGTCACCAGGTCCTCGGCGAAGGCGATCGCGCGACCGCCGTCGCCGGCCATGCGCGGCTCGATCTGGTAATCGGCCCAGGTGGCGTAGCCGAGCTCGCCGGCGATGCGGCGGCGCAGCGCCACCATTTCATCGAGGAGCGGCCCGTTCTCCGCCATCGCCACCGAGTAGCGCGCCCGGTTGAGCTCCTGGCGGGTCGCGGCGACCGAGCAGTTCTCCATCACGCTCAGGTAATCCGGCGTGACGGTCGCGCGCACCGCGTGGCGGCCGTCGGCCTGACGCGAGGCCTGGAGGAAGCTGTCCGGCACCCCGGCCAGCTGGGCCGGGTCGAAGTGCAGCACCACCTGGGCGTCGGTGATGTTGGTGTCGAAGGCGTTCTCGAGCTGGCTGAGCTGGTTGCGCAGCTCCCCGACCCGCTCCCGGGTGGCCTGATCGAGCTGGAAGCCAAGCCGACGGAAGTCGCGCATCGTGTCCTGGTAGAGCTTCAGGTCCTCGCCCTCGAGCGGCGGCCGCTCGCCGGCCTCGTAGGCGTCGGCGAAGGCCTGGCAGGCCCGGTAGACGTCCTCGCGCAGGCCGAAGCCCACGTACCACTCGTTCAGCTCCTGGACCGCCAGGCCGCAGGCGCCGCGCATGTCGGCCTCGGGTCGCGACTCCTTCATCAACCACAGACGGTTCATCACCGTCGCCACCGGATAGGTGATCTCGTCCAGCGCGGCGATGGTGCTGCGGAAGCTGGCCCGCCCGAGGTCCTGGGCGGCGAAGCGCGCCAGCCGCTCGTCGGCGCGGGCGAGCACGCCCGCGACGGTGGCGTCGACCTCGGCCGGCGACTGCTCGAAGCGCGGCAGCTCGAGGATCACGCGGTGCTCCCGCGCGGCGTCCTGGAAGTCCTCCAGGGTGGCGAGCTCCGAAGCCGTGGCCGGGGCGTCGGCCGGCGGCTCCGGCTGCAGGCCGGCGCAGGCCGGGGAGATCAGCAGGGGCAGGCCGAGCAGCAGCGAGGGGAAGCGCGACATGGCGGAATCCTATCGATGCGCCGCCGAACGGGCCGGCCAGGGACCAACGACCGCACGATCCGCTCCGCTTCGACCCAGCGCCGCAAGATTCCCCCGGAATCCCGGAATACCCGAAGACTCCTGCCGAATACTCGTAGAGGATTCGCCGCCGCCGAACCCCGTTCCCTCCATGTCCAGCTGCCGCGCCTGCGAGCGTCCTCTCCCGGATGGCTCCACCTATTGTCCGGGGTGCGGGGTGCGGACCGACGGCCAGGCCGTCGCCACCGTGACGCCGCCGCCGCAGTCACCGGCGCCGGGCGGCTTCGCGCCGGGCACGCTGCTGGTCGGGCGCTACCGGATCGTCTCCCTGATCGGCCGCGGCGGCATGGGCGAGGTCTACCTGGCGGACGACCTCGAGCTGGGTCAGCAGGTGGCGCTGAAGTTCCTGCCCGAGGCGATCGCCCACCGGCCCGGCGGCCTCGACCGCTTCCGCACCGAGGCCCGCATCGCCCGCCAGGTCACCCACCCGAACGTCGCCCGCGTGCACGACGTCGGCCAGGTCGACGGCCGCCACTTCCTGTCGATGGAGTACGTCGACGGCGAGAACCTGGAGCAGCTGCTGCGCCGCATCGGCCGCCTGCCGCACGAGAAGGCGGTCGAGATCGCGCGCCAGATGTGCCTGGGCCTGGCGGCCGCCCACGACAAGGGCGTGCTGCACCGCGACCTGAAGCCCGCCAACGTCATGCTCGACGGCCGCGGCCAGGTCCGGCTGACCGACTTCGGCCTGTCCGCCTTCGCCGAGGCTGGCCTGGGCGAGGGCCAGATCGTCGGCACGCCGGCCTACATGTCGCCGGAGCAGATCACCGGCAAGGAGATCTCGCGGCTCAGCGACCTCTACTCGCTCGGCCTGGTGCTCTACGAGCTGTTCACCGGCAGCCCGGCCTTCCACAGCCGCAGCTTCGGCGAGCTCCGCGACAGCCACCAGCACGACACCCCCTCGATGCCCTCGAGCATCATCGCCGAGATGGACCCGGCGACCGAGCGGGTGATCATGAAGTGCCTGGAGAAGGACCCGAGCCTGCGGCCCGGCAGCGCCCGCTCGGTGGCCTTGGGGCTGCCCGGTGGCGACCCGCTGGCGGCGGCGCTGGCCGCCGGCGAGATCCCGGCGCCCGAGGTGGTGGCCGCCGCCGGGCCGATCGAGGGCCTGCACCCCGGAGTAGCCTTCGGCGCCTTCGGCGCCATGCTGCTGCTGATC
>CAZXTO010000277.1:0-4874 GCA_964643675.1 uncultured Planctomycetales bacterium | reverse complement strand
ACCAGCGGCGAGGACCAGGACCAAGACTGATCCTGGCCGGTGTCCGCCGGCCAAGTCTCACCCCCGGGGCGGCGTTCGCGCCGCCCCTCCCCATTCGGGGTCAGACATTGATTTCGGCTTCGCCGAAATCAATGTCTGACCCCGAATTAGAGGGCTTGCCTCAGGCGGAGGGTGAGGAAGGCGGAGGACAGGGACAGGCCGGCGGCGAAGCCCCAGCTGGCGCCGGAGATCTCGCTGGCGCCGAGGCCGGGGGCGAACCAGATGCCGGCGCCGACCAGGGGGACGACGAAGACGGCGCTGCGCACGAGGGAGATCATCAGGCCGGTGTTGGGGCGTCCGATGCCGTCGAAGACCGGGCGCAGCTGGAGCACCGGCACCATCGCCAGCACCGCCAGCGGCAGCACCGGCATGGTGGCCATCGCCAGTTCGCGGGTGCGCTCGGCCTGGCTGAGCTGATCGGCGACCCAAGGGCCGAGCAGGAAGGCGGCCGGGGTGACGAAGACCAGGGCGTAGATCGCCCCCGCCAGGCCCGCCACCCGGATCTCGCGCCGCACGCCCGCGCGGTCGCCGCCGCCCCAGCAACGCGCCACCAGGGGCAGCAGCGCCACCCCCGAGGCGATCAAGGGCATGGCCAGGAAGCGCGCCGAGCGGTCGAAGATGCTCCACGCGGCCAACAGGGAGGTCGAGTCCGGCAGCCGCTTCAACAGCAGGTTCACGACCTGCGACTCCAGGGCCATCAAGACGTAGGCCAGCCCGCTAGGCACCGCGATCGCCAGGATGTTCCGGACCGGCCGCGCCAGCAGCTGGCTGCCCGCCCCAGCGTCGCCAGCTGCAGCTTCGCCGGCCTCGGCACGCCGCCGCCGCTCGTGGGCCGCCGCCCGCCCGAGGGCGTAGACCAGGCCCGCGATCCGCCCCAGCACGGTGGACAGCGCGATGCCGAAGATGCCCCAACCGAGACCGAACACGAACAGGGTGTTCAGCAGCACGTTGGTGACGCTCGACAGGATCCCGGCCCACATGGTCGCCCGGGTGTCGTGGTGGGCCTTGATCACCGAGTCCGGCAGGATCGACCAGAAGGAGGTGAAGGCGGACCCGCCCAGCAAGACCGTCGCGTAGACCTGGAACTGCCGCGCCACCACCGGATCGGCGACGTAACGATCGGCGCCCCACCAGGCCAGCGCCGCCAGCAACACGAAGGCGCCGCAGAGGACCACCACCACGCCGCGGGCGGCCCGCTTCAGCTGCTCGACCTCGGCGTGCCGGCCGCCGCCCATCGCCCCGGCCAGCCGGGAGGTGAGGCCGTTGGAGGTCCCGACCCAGACCGCGATCATCAGGAACTCGAGCGGCAGGGTGAGCCCGATCGCCGCCAGCGACTCGTCGCCGATCGGGCGGCCCTGGGCGTCCCGCAGGTGGTGGGCGAAGACCGGATCGATCCAGGCGAAGGCCGAGCGCAGCCAGAAGGAGGCCACCAGCGGCGCCGAGAGGCGCAGGATGCCGGCGCGGGGGCGGTCCGGCTGGCTCAATCCGCCTCGCCCCGGAGCCAGGCCAGGAGCTGCTCCGCCCGCTTCTTACGCGCCTCGTCCTTCGAATCGAAGTCGGCCAGCGGGGCCCAGCTCTGGGTCCGGGCGCAGCGCCGCAGCAGCTCCAGGAACTCCGGATCGGGCCGGCTCTCCGGCCCCTCGCCGGCGAGCCAGGTCCAGCGGACGGCGGCCTCGTTGTCGCTCAGCCGCGGGAAGGCCGGGAGTCCTCCGGTCACGCTGCCCTCCCAGAGCACCGACTCGCTGCTCAGCCCGGCTCCGCTGGGGTAGATCGAGCGGGCCGGGAATTCGAGGAAGGCGGCGCCGTCGCCGCTCAGGTAGCCGTTGCTGCGCAGCGGTTCCCCCGGGAGCCGCACCCGCAGGTGGAAGTCGATGTCGCCAGGGCTGCTGCCGAACAGGCCGAAGATGCGCGCCATCGACTCACCGAACCAGCGCGCGACGCCGTCCTCGCCGCCGAAGCGGCGCTGCAGCTCCTCCTCGTAGGCGAGCACGAAGGCGCCGTCGAAGAGCAGCGCCCGCATGTCGGGCCACGACGGCTCGCGGCCGCTGCGCGGATCCTCCACCACCAGCTCGAGCTGCTCGCGCGCCCAGTCGCCGAGCTGCCGCCGCAGCTGCAGGTAGGCCTCGCTCTGCTGCCCTTCCTCGACCGCGGCCAGCAGCAGCGGCGCCTCCACCGGCGCGCCGACCCGGCGCAACACCCGCACCAGGCGCTCGGCCGCCTCCTCCTCATCGAAGTCGCCGAAGGCGAGGGAGCGCCAGTACTCCAGCGCCAGCTCGCGCCCGAGCTTGCGCCACTCGCCCTGGAGTTCGCGGTGCAGGCGGGTGCGCGCGTACTCCGGGCCGAGCAGCCGGCGCAGGCTCTGGTCGGCGTTGTCGATCAACACCCCGGCGGTCTCCTCGACCGCGGCGCGGATCTCGTCCAGCTGGACCACGTCGCCGAGCTGCTCGCGGAAGCGGAACAGGCGGAACAGGCCCCAGTCCACCACCTCCAAGGAGGCCTGCGCCGGCGCATCGCGGGCGAGGGTCTCGGAGCGGAAGCCGAAGATCGGCGGGATCGACTGGCCGGGGCCGAAGCTGCCGCTGGCCTCCCACAGGCCGGTCTGTTGGCGGCTCATCAGGTAGCCGAGGCCGGGCGGGCGCAGGGCCGGGGGGTGGGCGGCCGGCTCGCCGTCGTCCACGCTGGTGACCCGGAGGCTGCGTTGGACCGAGCCGTCGGCGTAGACCTCGGTCTCGACCTCCACCCGGGTCGACAGGCAGGAGGGCCCCGCCAGGAGCAGCGCGGCCAGCAGGGAGAGGGCCTTCATGTCGCCCCAGGATAGCTCGCCAGCGCGCCGCTAGACTTCCGGCCATGCGTTGGGCCCTCTGCCTCCTTCTCGCGCTTTCGGCCGCCTGCATGCGGGCGCCGGAACAAGCTCCGACCGTCTCCACCACCCCGCCCGCGGGCGCTGGCGCCGCCTCCGGCGGCTCTGCCGCGCCTCCGGCCGACGACTCTGGTCACCAGCACGCCGGCAACAGCCCGATCCACTTCGGCCTGCCGTCCGACTGGAAGCCCTCCACCCGCGAGGTGATGTTCGCCTCGGCGGTCTGGGACCACCCGACCGGCGGCGGCGGCACCCTGAGCGTGGTCGGCGGCGGCGTCGACGCCAACATCCAGCGGTGGGCCGGGCAGTTCACCGTGGAGAGCGGCGACCCCTCCTCCGAGATGGTGATCGAGGAGCTGGACGGCTGCACCTACCCGACCAAGGTGGCCACGATCCAGGGCACCTTCCAGGCCACCAAGCTGGTCGGCGGCGGACCGGCCCGCGAAGGCTGGATGATGATCGGCGCCGCGGTCACCGATTACCCGGACTGGGAAGGCCGCGCCATCTACCTGAAGCTGGCCGGACCGACCGAGGTCATGGAGAAGGACCTCGAGGCGATCAAGGAAGCGCTGCGGCAGCTCGAGTACCACGGCTGATTCGCGCCGGATTCCGGCGTAACCCACGAGCGCCGGCTCCGTCTTCCTGGCATGGACCGGGAAGAGGAGCTGGCGCTCGTCGCCTTGAACTGCCGCCCCCAGCTGGGCGCGATCGGCATCCGCGAGCTGCTGCGCCAGGCCGGCTCGGCGCAGGCGGTGCTGGCGGGGCCGCGCCAATGGACCATGCCCTGGCGCCGCACCGTGCACCTGGAGCCCCCCCAGGAGCTGCGCGAGCGGGCGCTGGAGGAGCTGCGGCGGCTCGAGCGCCTGGGAGCGCGTTGCCTGACCCAGGCCGGGAAGGAGTATCCGGAGCGCTTCACCCACCTCGACCACCCCCCGCCGGTGCTCGCCCTGCTCGGGGACCGGGCCGCCCTCGACGGACCGGAGCTGCGCGTGGCCGTGGTCGGCGCCCGCGCCTGCACCGCCTACGGTCGGGAGCAGGCCCGACGCTTCGGGGTCGAGCTGGCAGCGGCGGGCGCGGTGGTGGTAAGCGGCGCAGCCCGCGGCATCGACCAGGCCGCGATGCGCGGGGCCCTGGCCGCTGGCGGCCGGGTGGTGGCGGTGATCGGCTCCGGCCTCGACCGCCCCTATCCGCCGGACGCCGGCCCGCTGCTGCGGGAGCTGACCGAGGCTGGCGGCGCGGTGATCAGCGAATTCCCCTGCGGCACGGCCCCGATGCGCGGCAATTTCCCGCGCCGCAACCGGCTGATCGCCGCCCTGGCCGACGGCGTGGTGGTGGTCCAGGCCAGCCTGAAGTCCGGCAGCATGATCACCGCCGGCCTGGCGGGAGAGCTCGGTCGCGAGCTGTTCGGGGTGCCTGGCCCGATCGACTCGGTGGTCTCCCAAGGTCCCCACTCGCTGATCGAGGACGGCGCCGTGCTGGCCGCCAGTCCGGGGCGGGTGCTCGAGCACTTCCGCCCTCCCGTCGCGCCGGCGGACGAGGACCCGCTGCTGCTGGCCCTCGCGGAGCAGGACAAGGAGCTCGACGAGCTCGCCGCCGAGCTCGGCACTCCGGCCGATCAGCTGCTGTTCCAGCTCGTGCGCTGGGAGCTGCGGGGGCGCGTCACCCGGCTCCCCGGAGGTCTCTATCATCGCTGCGGTCCATGCAGCGCCCGCGCCTGAACCGGATCTGCGCCCTCCTGCCGGCCCTGCTCGCCCTGGGCTGCGGCGAACCCGCGGCCCCCGCGGCGGCCGCGCCGCGGGCGGTCTGGGATCCGACCGGCCAGGGCCACCCCGCCCGGGTCGAGGCCGGTGCCGCAGAGCAGCGCCGCGCCCACCAGGTCAGCCCCTGGTTCGGGCGCCACGAGGAGGAGCTCGACCGGGAAGCGCCCGCGCTGCTCGGGGACACCCGCGACGCCCTAGTCGCGAGCGTGCCCTCC
>CAZXTO010000276.1:0-4882 GCA_964643675.1 uncultured Planctomycetales bacterium | reverse complement strand
GCCACCCCGCTGCCTGGCAACGCCTGGCGGCTGCCGCTGCTGCAGGCGGCGGCCGAACGCGCCGTGCTGCTGGCCGGCGGCGTCCCCGAGGAACAGTGGTAGCCCGATTCCGAGCGACAGCGAACCGATGAGCGATCCCCGCGAAACTCCCTTCGGCACCCCCGAGCGCCGCTACGTCCCCGCCTGCACGCTGCTGCGCGCCAAGACCATGTACTACCGCCCCGAGGACCAGGACCAGCCGCCCGGCATGGTGGTCGACAGTGACGTCAACGGCTACTGGTGCGCCGAGACCCAGGACGCGATCGGCCCGGACCAGCGCGCCTGCAACCCGAAGAGCTGCCAGGCGGGGCGGGAGTGCTTCCGCACGGCTGACCGAGCCTGAGCCCGGCGGATCCACGAGAGGGGCCGGTCCTCGGTCGACCCTGGTCAGCTCCTCCCCAGGAACTCGGACACCACCTCCACCACCTCCGGCGCGCGCATCAGCCAGGTGTGCATGCGCTTGACGACGTGGAACTCGGCGGCGCCCTCGAGGCGGGTCTCCTCGACCGTGACCACGCCGTCGTCGTCGCCCTCGAGCAGCGGGTTCCAACCCTTGTCGTCTCCCTTGCCGCCGGCGACGATCGCGAAGGCGCAGGGCGGCGGCGGGACCAGGCTGCCGTCGCGCAGGGCCAGCTCCTGGCCGACCGGGCCGGCCAGCCACTCGAAGGGCAGGAAGTCCTTCATCGAGTCGGCCACCGCCGAGCCCTGGCTGGGCGGCGCCAGCATCACCACCCGGCCGAGCGCGATGCGCTCGCGCCAGGCGTCGCCCTCGCGGGCCAGCAGGGCGCGCACTACCAGGCCGCCCAGGCTGTGGGTGACGAAGCTCACCTCCGCGACGCCTTCGGCCCGGTCGAGGATCCCGGCCAGCTGGGCGGCGTGGTCCTCGAGCGCGCGGCGGGTGCTCGGGTAGGTGATGCGCGCCACCTCGTAGCCGTCGGCCTCGAGCCGGTCCTCCATCGGACCCCACGAGGACCGGGCGCGGCCCAGGCCGTGCACCAGCAGCACCAGGCGCGGCTTCGGCTGCGGGAAGCCCTCGTCCACCCGCACCCGCTCGAGGGCGGCGCGGCACTCCTCCCAGCTGCCCCAGGCGCGGCGGTGGTTCTTCGGCGACAGCAGCCGGAAGTGGCCGCTGTAGACGTGCTCCTGGATGCGCCAGCCGCTCAGCCACATGCGGTCGGCCCAGAGCTGCAGGCCGCCGAAGGTGCGCCACGGCAGGTTGGTCCGGCCCTCGCCGTAGCGTGACTCCAGGTCCTCGACCAGGCGCTGCTCGCAGGTGTCCAGGTCGCCCTCGGCGAGGACCTCGGCGGCGGCGGGGAGGCCGTGGGCGGAAGCGGCGGCATCGTCGCTCGGCGCCACCCGCACCAGGCGGTAGAGCTCCTGCTCGGCGTCGTAGTGGATCGCCAGGCCGAGGACCGGCGGGCGCAGCGGCTGGAAGTCGGGGTCGGGCATCGAAGGCAGCGTCTGCGGCGGCGGCGCGGCGCAGAAGGAGAGCAGGCTCATGCCGAACAGCACGATCAGCAGCAGCCGGACTCTCTTCTGGCGGGTCAGCATGAGCAGTGTTTGGGAGAGGGCGGGGGCAGATGTCGCCGGAGCGCCGGCCGGCTCACTCCCCGACGCCGTGATCGGCCGCCTCGAGCAGGCAGTCGGCGAAGAAGTCGACCTCCTGCAGGGTGCTGTAGATGTGCGGCGACACCCGGATCCCGGTGAACTCGTCGTGGCCGATCGGGGTGGTCAGGATCTTCTTCTCGCGCCACAGCCAGGAGTAGAGCTCACCCGGCTCGATCTCGGCGAGGTCCACCGTGGCGATGCCGCAGGACCAGCGCGGGTCCAGGCTGGTGCGCAGCACCACCTTCGGGTGATCCATCACCTTCTTGGCCCAGCGGTCGCGCAGGAAGCGCAGCCGCGCCTCCTTGCGCGCGCCGCCGACGCCCTGGTGGAAGGTCAGCGCCTCGCCGATGGCGAGGATGTTGGCGGCCGGGTGGGTGCCGATCTCCTCGAACTTGCGGATGTCCTCGCGCTGCTCCTCGGCGGCGGCCATCAGCGGCCAGACCTCGGGGATGCGCTCGCGGCGCACGTAGAGCAGCCCGGTGCCGTGCGGCGCGCACAGCCACTTGTGCAGGCTGGTGGCGTAGAAGTCGCAGCCGAGCTCCGGGATCTGGAACTCGAAGTGGGCGAAGCCGTGGGCGCCGTCGACCAGCAGCGGGATGCCGCGCTCGCGCGCCAGCGCCGCCACCCGCTTCACCGGCAGGATCTGGCCGGTGAGGTTGATGACGTGGCTCATCAGGATGATGCGCGTCCGCGGCGTGATCGCGGCGGCGAAGCGGCGCACCACCTCGTCGTCGTCCTCGGCCGGCACCGGCACCTGGATCATGCTCAGCTTGATGCCCTCGCGCGCCTCGCGCTGCTTGAAGGTGTTGAGCATGCGCGGGTAGTCCTGCGTCGTCGTGAGCACCTCGTCGCCGGCCTTCAGGTCGAGGCCGAACTGGAGGATCTGCAGGCTCTCCGAGGCGTTGCGGGTGATCGCGATCTCCTCGCCGTCGACCCCCCAGTGGCGCGCCAGCCGCTGCCGCAGCCCCTCCTTGCGCGGCTCGAGGATCCGCCACAGGTGGTAGGGCGGCAGCTCGTTCGAGAAGTCGAGGTGGCGCTTCATCGCCGCCTGCACCATCTCCGGCGACGGGCTGACCCCGCCGTTGTTGAAGTTGATGACGCTGCGGTCGACGGTGTAGGCGCGCGCGACGCCGGCCCAGAAGTCCTCGTCGCCGGCCAGCTCGGCCGGCGTACCCGGCGTCGCCGCCAGCTCCTCCAGCCAGCGCAGCGAGCGCTCGTCGAGGGCGGAGAGCGGCGTCGCCGCGGCGAGGGCGCCGGCAGCGGCGCCGAGGAAGCGTCGGCGGGTCGGGGGCATGGCCTGGGAGGGAGCGGGATTCCGCCGGGAAGCGAGCGGCGAGGGGATTCTAGCCCTCGCTGCGCAGCGGCAGGCGGTGCACCGGCCAGGGGCGCTCCTGCCAGCGGAAGCGGGCGTCGAAGTCGACGTAGCGCGGGTTGCCGTTCAGCCGGATCCGCACCGGCACCTGAGCCCAGGTCTGGCCGGGTCGCTCCGTCTCCGCCCGCATGGCTTCGGCCTCGAGCACCAGGCCCTCCTGCACCTCGGCGATCAGCCGGCCGTCGGAAGGGACCAGCTGCGCCAGGAGGAGCTCCCGCGGCCAGGCCACCGCCTCGAAGCTCCAGGCCCGGTGCGGGCCGCCGGTCCAGGAGACCAGCACCTCGTTCCGCCCAGGGAAGCGCAGGCGGTAGTTGTAGTGGGCGGTGGCTTCGCGACCGTCCTCGTCGAGCTCGCCGAGCAGGAAGCCGTCGGCGCCGGCTTCGATCGGCTCCCATCGGTCGACCCGGCCCCAGCTCAGCCCGCTCCACTCCTCGAAGCTCTCCACGAACAGGCCGGGGTCGGTCGGCTGGCGCGCTTGACGCCACGACGGCTCCTCGACCGTCTTCCAGATGTGGTTGGCCAGGCCGCCGCTCATCACCGCCTGCCGGAGCTCGTGGCCGTGTTCGTCGTACACGCGCAAGGAAACGGGGTAGCTCCGCGGCAGCCGGATCGGCAGCACCACCTCGGTCCAGGGTCCTTCGACCGAGAAGGCGGGCGGGTCCTCCTGCAGGTGGGCTTCCTGGTAGCAGCGCGCCCGGTACTGCCCGGCGGGCAGCTCGCCGATCACCAGGCCCGCCTCCGGCACCCGGACGCTGGTCTGGAGCTGGTCCCCGGCGGTCCAGGCGGCGTTGCCCGGCGCGCCGAGGCGCCACAGGTCGATGGTGCCTTCCAGCGGCTGCCAGGTCTCGCCGTCGACCAGGCGGAGGGAGAGCGCGCAGGGGCCGGTCTGCACCGGATCCGGCAATTCGGCCTCCTCGAGCTCCTCCACGGGCGGGTCCTCGGGCTCGGGGATCTCGATCACGGCGGGCGGCACCGGCAGCTCCTGTCGGCCGCGTGACGACTCCTCGGGCTCGACGCCAGGGGCCTGCTCCCGCGCCTCCTGTTCGACGGGCTCCGGCGCGACCGGAGCGGCCACGGGCGCCTGGGTTCCGGCCGCGCGCCACAAGGCGAACAGGGCCACGACGAGCGCGGCCAGGAGGAGCGAGGACCAGAGGCGGGACAAGGTTCGAAAGGGCTCGCCCACCATCGTAGGAGCAGGGGGCGGCGGCGGCGGGGCGGTAGAATCCCGCCTTCGCCGTCAGCTCTCTAGCCGCTGCGAATCGGTCCGTGACCTTCCTTCTCTCGCTCAGCATCCTGGCCCTGGCGGCCGGCCCGCTGCTGTTCCGGCTCACCAGCTGGTCGCGCGGCGCCACCGCGGCCTTGGACGGCTTCGTACGCGTCGCGGTGGCCGGCCTGCTGCTGGTGCACGTGATGCCCGAGGCCTTCGAGCTGGCGGGCTGGGGTGCTGCGGCGGCCTTCCTCGGCGGCATGGTGGTGCCGCTGTTCCTCCACCGGGCGCTCGAGAACGCCAAGGGCGCCAGCCTGCTGGCCGAGCTCGGCCTGGCGCTCGCCGCCTTCGGCCTGCACGCCTTCCTCGACGGCGCGGCCCTGGTCGAGCACGACGAGCACGGCGGCTTCAGCACCCGCATGCTGGCGGCGGCGGTGATCCTGCACCGGCTGCCGGTCGGGATCGGGGTGTGGTGGCTGGTGCGGCCGCGCTACGGCCGCCGGGCGGCGAGCGCGGTGCTGGCGATGATGGCCCTGGCCACCGCCGCCGGCAGCCTGTTCAGCGACGGTGCGCTGGCCGGCGCCTCCTCGGCGCTGCTTTCCGGCTTCCAGGCCTTCATGGCCGGGGCGCTGCTCCACGTCGTGGTCGGCCACACC
>CAZXTO010000275.1:0-4882 GCA_964643675.1 uncultured Planctomycetales bacterium | reverse complement strand
GCTGCTGCTGGCGGGGCCGCGCCTCACCGACGCGGCGACCGCCGCCGCGGCCGGCTCCTCGCTACGGCTGCGGGCGGCGGTCGACGAGGAGCTCCTGGCCCTCGACGCCGTCAACCTGAGCGGACCGTGGAGCCCGGTGGTGCAGCGCCTGGCCGAGACCGAGTACCGGCGCCCCGACCACGGCCGCAGCCAGCAGCGCGCGGCCGAGGTGCTGGCGGCCCTGACCGAGCAGCTCGGCGACGCCGCCGCCGGCAGCTTGCTGCCCTTCTACGCCGAGCACCTCGCGGCGCAGGTCTACGACGTGCGCGACGACTACGAGGATCCGCCGGAGAAGGAGTGGATCGAGCTCGCCGAGGAACCGCTCGCCCACCTCTACCAGCTCAGCCGGCGCCACCCCGATGATCCCTGGCTGCGCCGCTTCTGGCGCGAGCTGGCGCCGCTGCTGCTCGAGAAGCAGGAGCTCGAGTGGGCGATGCGCTACTACGGCGCGTTGACCAGCAGCGATCCGGTCGACCTCGGCGACGACCAGGGCGCCCGACCCGGCCTGGGTTGGCGCGATCCGGACCTGCTGTTCGTGACCGGACAGACCTGGCTGCAGATGCTGATGCCCGACTCCGCGCTCGAGACCGCGGACCTGGTCCTGCAGCAGGCTCCCGACCACGACAACGCGCGCTTCCTGCGAGCCCAGGCCCTGGCCGGACTCGCGCGCTATGACGAATCGCTGGCCGACTTCGAGCGCGCCGCGGCCGGTGGCCGCGCGACCCCGCACCTGCTGGTGGCCTGGGCCGAGACGGCGCTCGCCGCGGAGCAGGGAGACCGGGCGGTCGAGCTCGCCGACCAGGTGCGCGACCGCTACGGCGAGCACCAACTGAGCCGGCCCCTGCGCCAGCTGCTGGGCCTGGAGCAGCCGGACCAGGTCCACCTCCTGCCCGGCATGCAGCACGAGCCGGAGACGCCCGGCCAGCCGCCGCGCGACTGAGGCCTACCGATTCCCAAATTCGTATCCGGGGGCGGCTTCGGCACTTCGGGTTGTCCACCATTTCCTCACATCCCAGCCACCCTTTCTTCGGACTTGCTTTCGGCTCCTTGGTAGCCTAGGTGGCTGTCCGCGGCACTCCCCTGCCGTGGATTCCCGGATTGCCGCCCCCTGATTTTGCGGCCATCACCCCCTCGAACTCGCCCAGCTCTAGCTGAACAACATGCGTAAGACGTTCGCGATTTCCCTGGCTGCCGTGCTCGCTGCCGGCGCCCTCTCTGCTCAGAACACCCGCCCGGTCCAGGACCTGACTCCGGCGGCGGTCGGCCCCGTTTACAGCCCCTCCATCTTTAGCGAGGGCGACGTGAGCGCCATCCTCTTCAACGATAGTGGCGACAAGGGCGTCTACGTCGTGGTCGGCAACGGCCATGGCAACGTCTGGGGCGCTCCGGTCCGCCTCGACAGCGACACCTCGCTGGCCGAGAAGCGCAACGACACCTTCTCCTTGGTCGGTGACGGCAACACCCTGGTCGCGGTGTGGCGCGACGGCCGCAACAACACCAGCACCACCACCACCTACTACGACGCCTGGGTCTCGGTCTCGACCGACGGCGGCGCCACCTGGAGCGCCGACCAGATCCTCGACAAGGGTGGCTACGCCTACGGCGGCAGCAACACCGTCCTGTCCCTGCGGGTGGCGGTCGGCGGCGGCAGCATCTACGTCGCCCAGCTGATCGACAACGGCAACGACGAGCTGTGGGTCAACGCCTCGCACGACAACGGCGCCACCTGGTCCGCCGCGGTCAACGCCAGCTCGGTGACCAACGACATCGACAGCATCGCGGTCGGCGCCGACGGCCTGAACTGCTACGTCGCCTGGGATGACGACCGCAACGCGGCCTCCGACGACGACCTGTTCTTCCGCATGAGCCACGACGGCCTCGCCACCTGGATGATGCCCGAAGCCCAGGTCGACGCCTCCGGCCCCGCCAACGGCGACATCGAGTTCGGCGGCATCTTCATGACCGTGAGCGGCAACGACATCGGCCTGGCCTGGGCCGAGGACGAGCTGCCGACCTCCGCCAGCAACGAAGAGCTCCACTTCGCCTACAGCGCCGACGGCGGCCACAGCTGGTGGGCCGAGGTCACCCTGCAGTCCGGCTTCGACGGTGACAACCACTGGATGGACTACAGCAACGGCACCTTCGCCTGCGCCTGGGAAGACAACAGCACCGGCGGCGACGAGGCCTACGTGGCCGTCTCCCACGACAACGGCCTGACCTGGACCACCACCCAGGTGAGCTCGGGCGGCGCCGGTTACCCGCGCGTCGACATCGGCGGCGACTACATCGGCGTGACCTGGGGCGGACCCTCCTGGCCGGAGAACCCGATGGCGGCCTTCAGCCGCGACGGCGGCGCCACCTTCCAGCCGGCGCTCGACTTCGCCGCCGGCGGCCAGCCGGGCGACATGGACTTCGCCGAGCTGGGCTTCAACGCCAAGTACAACAACTTCATCAGCGCCTGGCTGTCCGATGACAGCGGCATCAACCACATGTACGTCGGCGGCTGCCGCGTCCAGACCTGCGTCCCGACCGGCAGCTTCACGCCGGGCGGCCCGGTGACCTTCGCGGTCAGCGGCTACGGCGCCTCCGAGGCTGGCAGCTTCTTCGGCACCCTCGTGGCGGCCGGCACCGGCAACTACAACCTGCCCTTCCCGGGCTCCTACGACACCGGCCTGGCGGTCGACTCCTACCTGAACGCCACGCTGAACATGAACCCGGGTGCGCTCACCGGTTCGATCGACGCCGCCGGCAACGGCAGCACCGCCACCCTGAACGTCCCCGCGGGCGTCCCGGTCGGCACCGTGCTCCACTGCGTCACCGTCGCCTACACCGCTCCGGGCGGCGTGGCGGTGATCGGCTCGATCTCCGACGTGACCACGGTCACCGTGATGTAGTCCGAGTCGGACGCATCGAACACGAAGGCCGCGGCGCTCGCCGCGGCCTTCTCTCTTTCCGGGATTGCCGGGACCCTCCTTCCATGCGAGACTGACTCCATGCGTTTATCGATCGTCCTTTTCCTGTCTTCCTCTCTGCCCCTCCCGCTCGCGGCCCAGGATCCGCGGGAAGCGCAGCAGATCGCGCCCTACTCGCTGTCCGCGGCGACCGAGATCTCGCTCGCGAGCGCGGCGGACAACGCGGTCGTGGTGTTCCAGAACCGGAACTACCCGGCCAACATGGGCATCTACGCGACCCGCAGCGACGGACGCGGCATCGAGTGGTCGGACCCGGTGCGGTTGGACAGCGGCCCGGTGAACGCCGACCGCACGCAACCCGTCGTCGCGCTCACCGGCGACCGCGGCATCGCCGCCTGGCGGGACGACCAGCTGACCGGATCGGACGATCACGACGTGTGGTTCAGCCACACCACCGACGGCGGGCGCAGCTGGAGCTCCGCCCAGGCCTTCCCGAAGGCCGGCTTCCCCGCTGGCTATCCGCACGAGGTCCACCACTTCCAGGCCGCCGCCAGCCAGGGCCGGCTCTACCTCGGCCAGATGATCCGGCAGGCGGACCGCACCGGCCAGCTCTGGCTGATGGGCTCTACCGACGGCGGCGCCACCTGGAGCGCCGGCACCCGGATCAACGAGAACCACCCGGTGCCGGACGACAACTGGAGCATGGCCACCGAAGGTGACCTAGTCGCGGTCGCCTGGATGCGGCGGAACGGCGCCCCGCTCGAGCTCTGGTTCCGCAAGAGCGAGGACGGCGGGCAGACCTGGTCGGCGGAATCCCTGGTCCACAGCTCCAACTCCGGCACCAGCATCGCCCAGAGCATCCATCTCGGGCTCGACGGCGACCAGGTGGCGATCGGCTGGGAGGCGTCCTCCTTGAGCATGCAGCGGACCGTCAACACCATCGTGAGCGAGGACCGGGGCGCCACCTGGGTCCGGCCCACCTCCCTCGACCCCGGCAACACGCCCGCCCACTCCACCCTGGCCATGGGCAACGGCCTGCTCGCCGTGGGCTGGCGACGGATCGACCGCTACCCCCTGCCTACCGAATCCTGGATCGCCTGCTCCTCGGACCTGGGCAGGACCTGGCACCACCAGGAATTCGCGACGAATGCCTACCCCCCGCAACCCGCCACCGGCGACGGCTACCTCGCCGCGGCCTGGGGCCACACGACGACCTCCTCCGTGGGCATGGCGGTCAGCCTCGACGGCGGCGAGAGTTGGCTGCCCTCCCGATTCCTGACCCCGCCGAACGGGCCGCGCGAAGCCCACACTCCCTCGCTGGTCTGGAACCAGCGCTACCGCAACTTCGTGAGCGCGTGGATCGGACGCGACGCCGGAGTCGCCTTCCAGTACCTCCCCTACGCCGGCGGCCTGCGCGCCCAGACCCTGAAGGCCTTCGGCTACCTGCGTCCGGGCGGCCGACTACGCTTCGAGCTCGAGCACGCGCGGGAAGCCGACGCGGGCGGCGCCTTCGTGGTGCTGCTGGCCTGGAACCCCGGGCACTCCTACCTCCCTGGGCAGGCCCAGCTCGACCTCGGCCTGGCTCCGGACGCCCTGTTCTGGCGCAGCCTGCGCGCCCTGCCTGGACCCTTGAGCGGCGAGATCGACGCCTCCGGCAGCGGCCGGACCGCCTACTTCACGATCCCGAATTCCCTGCCCACGGGCACCGTCTTCCACGCGGTGGGGGTGCTCGGACGGACCTGCGGCGGCTACCGGCTCGGCTCGATCACCGACGTGCTGACGCTCACCCTGGGCTAGGGCCCTCCGCCGAGAGCGCGGGCCTAGGCTGGCGCCATGACCGACTGGAGCCAGCGCTACCGCGACCAGCACACCCCCTGGGACCTGGGCCAGGCCCACCCGGAGCTGCGGCGGCGCCTGGCCACGGGCGAGCT